>NZ_JBFUHJ010000001.1:0-94115 GCF_056402455.1 Paenibacillus sp. P4_A7
GTACTAGTGCTAGCTCATCACTTAGCTTGTATACACCCGCATCATCACTTGTATCTAGTCCAACAAGCAAGTTAGGGTTCGGTTCAGATACGGGAAGATTCCGAAGAACCTCGGAAAGATCTGCAGGACCTATTTTGCAACCRCATCCCCCTTTGCTTGATAGACTTGTCAATTTAATCTTATTTGTTTCAGACATTCATCTCATTCCCTTCAGAGTTTAGTAGATAGTGCCGTCCTCTTCGTCCAAGCACAGCGACGAATTCCCCAGTCTTAATATGTAAATCGATCTGATCAATAGCAGATGTTTTATCTCCATTATACCTTTTAATTATGCCGTTTAGTTCAAGCAATTTACTTCACCCGCATTCGAATCAGCGCGCCTAAGTAATCAACAGCTGTGACCAGTACTTCCTGTGGTCCATCATTCGCTCCTTCTATTGCATCTTTGATGTCAATACCTGAGATTAACACAGTTTTTGTCGAAAAAAAAGAAAGCTTACTGCAAATAAAAACATAAATAGAAACATAACGCCCTGTTCCGGCATCATGTTTCTATTTAGTCTAACTATATGCTTGTATGACCTAGCTTGTGCCACCCATTAAATACATGAAACGAATGAGGGACATACTACTTGGTAATGACAAAATACAAGCGTATTCTTTCGAAGTTGGTTTTTCACAAAAAACCTTTCGAAGTCATTCTGCCACAGCAAAATTTTAAGGAGGTACTTAAATGCCATTATGGATTGCATGGTTACAGGAGCATTGGCTCGCTACCCTGCTGGTTATCGGGGTTACCGTAGCAATTTTCTACGTGATAGCAAACAAAAGCTTGCTATTTTATAAAGAATAACTACCTGTCTGTGGCTACTCTTCACGAATAAGCGGCAGACGTATGGTAACGATCGTACCTGCTCCGCGTTCGCTGTCAATGGTAAGCTGACCATCGTGGAGCTCGATGATCTCCTTGCAAATCGCGAGACCTAATCCAGAGCCGCCCTGCATCGTATTTCCCTTATAAAATTTATCTGTCACAAGCGGCAAATCATCCGCATCAATTCCCACCCCTGTGTCAGAAACCTTCAACAGAGCATAATCCTGTTCAACCAGCGTTACGATCCGAATCGTACCACCCGCTTCTGTAAACTTAAACGCATTATCAATCAAGTTAATGATCACCTGCTTCAATCGGTTCGCATCTCCGCACACTAGGATTGGGCCTTTTACATAGGTGGGTAATAATCGTACACGTGTCTGCTCCTCACGAACAGCGAGCTGACGTACGGTTTCCTTCACCGGACCATTAAAATCAAGTACCTCGGTATGAAGCTCCATCGTTCGTGCAGAAAGCTTGGAGAAATCAAGCAAGTCCTCTACGAGACCAGATAGACGCTCGGTCTCCTTACTAATAATCATTAACCCTAGCTTAACCTCTTCATCATCATCGGACGGCTTGCTATCTCTTAGCGTTTCGCTCCATCCTTTGATCGAAGTCAACGGTGTGCGCAGCTCATGCGAGATAGATGAAATAAAATCATCTTTTAGCTTCTCTCGTTTGTTTAATTCGATAACCATCGTATTAAATGTTTCTGCTAGCTGACCGATCTCGTCATCGCTTCTTCGCAAGGCGCGGCGCGTCCAATCACCATCTGCCATGTACCGGGCAGCACGTGTCAATTCACGAATAGGCTGTACGATCCGTTGTGCTAAAAATAAGCTTAAACCAAGAAATAATAGAACAACACTGATTCCCACCAATGCTGCCATTCGAATTATTAAGTAGACTGTTGCATCTACCTGCTCCAGTGAGACTGAATAGCGAAGCAAGGATACGACTCTTTTATCATTCCATAACGGAATGGTGACCGATAATACCCTTTGCCCGTAATAAGGATCTTCGCCTCTCCAGCTTCCTGTCGATCCGGAAATCGCGCTTTTCACATCCGGTGTCGTATAGTTAATATTAGGGGCAAAGCCGTCCGAATCAATACGCACTTGGCCTGTGCTGTCCAGCAATTGCAGACCCGTTCCGCCTTCAACCATATATTGCAGTAAATAATCCGCCTGATCCTCCACTGTAAGTGAAGATAATGAGCGGCTGTGCAGCGTTAGTGCCGACTCGGCCCGCTGCTTCACTGAGCTATGCGCTCCTCCGTAATAATAATTCCACATCAAAGCCGCGAAGGCACCGCCAAGCACACTGACAACAAGCACGATGAGCAGCAAATAGCTCCACACCATTCTCGCTTGCAAGCTCCTCATTCGTTTATGCCCCTCTTCCAGCGATAGCCGTAGCCCCATACCGTTTCAATAAAAGATGGCTCAGACGGATTACATTCAATTTTTTGTCGAATTCTGCGAATGTTTACGTCAACAACCTTTAAATCACCTACATAATAACGTCCCCATACCTCGGTTAAGATATGATCGCGACTCACACTCTCTCCAACGCGTTCCATCAACAAACGTACAAGCGTCCATTCTGTAGGCGTTAAAATAATTTCGATTTCATTCTTCCACAATTTCCGCTCGGCCACCGATAGTCGAAATGGATTTACGTTCAGCTCCAAATGAGCCCTTATCGAAGTCTCTGACCGCATTGGCATAGGCGCTATACTTTGCTGAGCAATTGGTTGTGTTGATATTTGCACTTGAGCCTGGGCGCTGTTTGGAGCAATGGCATGACCCTCTCGATCCACTTGTTCCTCATGCTTCACTGGTAATGACGGATTGACCTCTATGGCTGCGCTAACCTCTGTATTTACAGATTCAAGTCCCGGCTTCATTCTCCGATACAAAGATTTAATTCTTGCTATCAGCTCCCCTGGGCTAAACGGCTTCTGTACATAATCGTCAGCCCCAAGCTCCAATCCGTAAATCTTGTCCTCCTCCTGCGACTTCGCAGTCAACATAATGATTCCCATACGCGGATATCGCTCGCGAAGCTGCTCACAAACCTCAAATCCGCTAATTGTCGGAAGCATAACATCCAGCAGCGCGATATCGAACGGTCCCATTGTATCTGCAAATGAAAGTGCATCCTCACCATTTTCAGCTTCGACTACTTCCATATCGTTTCGTTTCAGATTGATTCGCACAAATCCGCGGATTGACTCCTCGTCCTCTAACAATAAAATTCGCATAAGTTACAGCCTGCTCTTCTCTGCTAGTTTTTTCGAACTGTCAAAGAAGAAACGAGCTGGTCTTCCACCTCCATCATCTTACTGAACGCTTGCCGCTCCTCGGCAGTCCAATCAATCGGAGCTTCCTTCACGAACGAAATAGCGTAGACGTTGCCGCTGTCCTTGAGCAAAACCTTGGTTGAACGCGACTGTTGCTTCCATTCAGATTCTACTTCCTCCCACTGTTTTTGCGGCACAGCGTATAAGGTGGCCAGCTTCGATGTAAGATCAGTTTCCTTATTCCAATAATCGATATTCACGACAGCAAATTGCTCATCATCTGCATTGCTCATCGTATAGCGACCGATCCATTGGTCTGGTATGCGCAGTTGAATGCCATAGCCATAGTCGCTGAACTCCTCCGTAATTTTCACAAAACTATTTTGACCATCCCATTGCATCCATTCATTGATCCACTTGGAATCTGCATAAGAAGTATTCGGATATCCGGGGGCTTCCCTTGTCCAATGCAGCTCTATTATTCCATCACCATTAATATCAGAGCTGCGCGTAGGTGTCCCTGTAAATCCTCCATCAGCTGACGACTCTACTGGGTAGACAAGTCGAAGCTTTCCTCTCTCCCATGCATACATGGCGGTATAAGAGCTATGAGCACCCACAGACCCTTCCAAAATAATACCATTATGCAGCGGTGACACCCGTCCCATAATCAATCGTTCATAACTGTTAACCTCGTTATTTACCGGCACTTCAATCCATTTCGCCAACCGGTTATCCTTCCATTTATAAAGAGTTAGATCATACTCTGGCAGGTCATATTCCTGTTTCGTACCCATCTCAGATATAACAGCAAGCTCTACTGCTCCATCATTGTTTAGATCGCCTGTTTCCGCATAGGAGTAGGGTAATGATTCAATCGGTTCAAGCACAAGCTTTCCCGTTTCATTCCGAATAGGCTTCGAGTTAAAAGAATAAACATCAAGCACATTCGGACTATCAAACGCGCCGATCCATCCGACTATGAGCTCCATTTGTCCATCTGCATCGAGATCCTCAATCTTCAACCAAGCGATTTGACGTGCAAGCGGCTCTTGTACGAGTACCCAAGGCTTCCACATGTCTGCCGCATATTTAAACACCATTAATTCTGGGGTGCTGTATTCGTTGTAGTAGGATACGATCGCTTCCGTCGTGCCATCTCCGTCAATATCTACAAAACGGATGGCCTCCTTCATATCCTCTCTAATCGGCAGCGTAAGCTTGCTGTAGACAGGAAGCGCTTTTTCTAAAGCATTCAATATTGCCTGCTTGTCTGATGATATAGCCGGCTTCTGCAGTAGATCCCCCGGTGTCATCGTATAACGGCAGCCTGTTGCCAGAAAGACAAGAAGAATGACCCCACCTAGTATAATGCTGGGTCGGATCATTCTCCTTCGTCTATCTTTGGCCTTCAAATAATCAGCCTCAACCAAATTTACTGCCTCCTCGTGCTTTACGCTCGCCTCTAGTCTATTGCATTTGGTCAGATGTAACGAACGAATAGCCCATATCCTGTAAATCCTTAATAACATCAGGCAACATTTCTACCGTGTTTTTAACATGCTTATTGCCAAAAGAATGCATCAATATTGTACTGCCCGGCCTCGTATCATGCTTTATCATGTGGCGCATGTCTGAAATTGATGTACCTGCCCAATCGCGTGTATCCACATTCCAGCCAATTAATTCGCGGCCATTTGTTTTAAGAACATTTTTGAGTGTATTTGAAACGGCGCCATAAGGAGCGCGGAACAGCGTTGGCGTAAAGCCGAGTGCTTCATTAAGCAGATCATCCGTTCTAGTCATTTCGCTTATAACTTGTTGTTCACTTAGCTTGGATAAATCTTTATGATCATAAGAATGATTGCCGATTGCGTGTCCTTCGTCATTTATGCGCTTCACAACCTCCGGATACTTAGCTACCTGCGTACCTACTAAGAAGAAAGTCGCTTTAATACCTTTTTCCTTTAGGATATCCAATATGACCGTTGTATGACGGGTATCAGGTCCATCATCAAAGGTAAGTGCAACGATTTTTTTCTTATCACTTGGAGTAACCTTGTCTGGCTTATCCGGCTTGTCCGTTTCTGGCTTGTCCGTTTCTGTCTTATCCGTTTCTGGCTTGTCCGTTTCTGTCTTATCCGTCTTCGGAGGCGTAGTTTCTGAGCCATTATTTTTGTCAGTTGGAGGTGATTTATCCACATCGCCATCTGCTTGATTATTTACAGGTTTTTTGCCCTCATCAACACTAGGCTTCTCCAAATTGCCATTGACTACTGCTCCGTCTGGCGAATCTTTATCAACTACGACTTTTGAACCATCTTCTGTTCCTGCATTCGGTTGTTTCCCTTGCTCATTATTTCCTTTGTTTACATGTGTTTCTCCGCCTACTGGATTGAGTGTCGACAAACCTACCGGCTGACCAATAGCACAGCCCCCAACCCAAACCATTATTGCTGCTAATAAGATCAGAATTCCTAATCTCCTACGACGTTTTTTTGATTTCTCCAAATCGTTCACCTTCTATTCCTGTGATAGCTTTATTTTATAGGAATAGAAGATTAATAGAGTTACAAATTAGTAACATATTTCGAGTTCTTCTGACATTTTAGCAGAAAAGCTCAAATGATCAATTTTCATTGATCATTTGAGCTTATTGTAATTGAAATTGAGCTTTTACAAGAGTGCTTTAGCAGCAATATCCGTACGGCTTTGCTTTCCTTCGAAATCGATAACGCTGACCGCTTCATAAGCACGCGCACGCGCTTCTGCAATATCTCGGCCGCGGCCTACGACGCCAAGCACACGTCCGCCATTGGTGACGAACTGTCCATCCTTCTCCGCTGTACCCGCGTGGAATACGAGAGCGCCTTGTGCTTCCGCTTCCGTAAGACCTGTAATAACGCGGCCTTTCGGATAAGCTGCTGGATAACCTTCCGATGCAATAACGACACAAACTGCCGCTTCTTCACTCCACAGAATATCTATTTGATCTAAACTGCCATCAAACGATGCCAGAACGATGTCAAGCAAATCTGTTTTCAGACGCGGCAGTACAACCTGAGTTTCTGGATCGCCCATTCTCGCATTGAATTCGATCGTTTTCGGACCATCCTTCGTAATCATGAGACCTGCGAACAGAACACCTCGGAACGGACGTCCTTCACTAACCATTGCTTTAGCAGTTGGAATAATGATGTTCGCGATCGACTCGTCAATGATCGCTTGATCGATATGTGGAAGTGGAGTATACGTACCCATACCGCCTGTGTTTGGACCCTTATCCCCGTCAAAAATCGGCTTATGGTCCTGCGCAGGAACCATCGCACGAACCGTCTCTCCGTCAACGAATGCAAGGATCGACATTTCTTGTCCTACGAGGCATTCCTCGATGACAATTTGGCTGCCCGCTTCACCAAATACTTTATCAACCATCATTTCGCGCAGAGCCTGCTCCGCTTCTTCAAGAGTTGCCGCAACGGTTACGCCCTTTCCTGCTGCCAAACCGTCAGCTTTAATAACGATTGGAGCGGATTGCTTGTGCAAATATGCCGAAGCTGACTCATAGTCTGTGAAGGTCTCATATTTTGCAGTTGGAATATCGTATTTTTTCAGCAAATTTTTCATGAAGATTTTGCTGCCTTCGATTTCCGCCGCGTTTTTGCGAGGTCCGTACGTTTGGATACCAGCCGCTTCAAAAGCGTCAACGATTCCGTCCGCAAGCGGATCATCCGGACCGACGAATACGAGATCGATTTGTGCTTCCTTAGCAAAATGGATCAGTTCATCGAACTGCCCTACCGCAATCGGCACACATGTCGCAAGCTGGGAAATGCCTGCATTTCCCGGCGCGCAAAAAATCTCTTTAACCTTCTCGCTTTTCTTCAGCGCCCAGACGATTGCATGCTCACGTCCGCCGCCACCAATGACCAATATGCGCATAGCAAATTACCTCCAAGTAACTCATTAGTTTCAGGAATATTAAAGCTCAGACTCTGCCGTCCTCATTTTATCTGAGGTATATCTCAATCTGAGGATGAGGCTTTTACGGAATTAGTGAGGTAAGCTCATTAATGGTAAGGCACTATCAAATGAAACGTAATAAGTCTCTCTCTATAAAACTAATTAGTGTTTAAAGTGACGAACGCCTGTAAGAACCATCGCGATGTTATGCGCGTTTGCAGCTGCGATCGACTCTTCATCTTTAATCGATCCGCCTGGCTGAATGATTGCTGTAATGCCGGCTTTTGCTGCAAGCTCAACCGTATCACCCATTGGGAAAAACGCATCAGACGCAAGCGCTGAACCTTTTGCCGCTTCGCCAGCTTGCTCAATTGCAATGCGAGCAGCGCCAACACGGTTCATTTGACCAGCTCCAACACCAACAGTCATATCGTCCTTCGCTAGCAAAATCGCGTTCGATTTCACATGCTTAACGACCTTCCAACCGAACAGCAATTGCTTCATTTCTTCTTCAGTTGGCTTACGGTTTGTTACAACCTGCAAGTCTTCTTCTTTCACACTATGCACATCGCTCTCTTGCACAAGCATGCCGCCGTCAACCGACGTTACATTCCATTCTGGTTTGCGTTCGCCAGCTGCAGTCAACTGACCTAGCTTAAGCAAACGAATGTTTTTCTTCTTCGTCAGCACATCAAGCGCCTCAGGAGTAAAGTCCGGTGCAATAATAATTTCTAGGAAAATACCGCCTAGCAGCTCAGCAGTGTCCGCGCCAATCGTACGGTTAGCCGCTACAATTCCACCAAAAATCGATGTAGGGTCAGCCGCGTATGCTTTTTGATACGCTTCGTGAATCGTTGCACCAATTCCTACGCCGCAAGGGTTCATATGTTTAACTGCTACTACTGCAGGCTCGTCAAATTCCTTAAGAATCGCAAGTGCAGCATTTGCATCGCTAATGTTATTGTAAGAAAGCTCTTTGCCATGCAGCTGCTCAGCTGTTGTTACGCTGCCAGATGCTGCAAGCGGCTTGCTGTAGAATGCAGCTTTTTGATGCGGATTTTCGCCGTAGCGAAGATCTTGTACCTTCTCATAAGTAACCGTATAAGTCTCAGGAAGCGGCTCGCCCATTTGCTTGGAGAGGTAATCTGCAATAAGTGAATCGTAAGAAGCTGTGTGACGGAACACTTTTGCAGCAAGACGCTTACGAGTTTCAAGCGTTGTGTCGCCTTGTGCTTTTACTTCTTCAATAATCGTTCCATAGTCTCCCGCGTCTACAACAACCGTTACGAAAGCATGGTTTTTGGCAGCGGAACGAAGCATAGTAGGACCACCGATGTCGATATTTTCAATAGCATCTTCATATGAAACATCTGGCTTAGCAATCGTTTCTTTGAAAGGGTAAAGGTTTACGATTACGAGGTCGATATAATCGAAACCAAGCTCCTTCATCGAATTTTGGTGTTCTTCGTTATCACGCACTGCAAGCAAACCGCTATGTACGGCTGGGTGCAATGTTTTAACGCGTCCATCCATAATTTCTGGGAAGCCCGTTACGTCAGAAATACCGATTACCGGAACGCCTTCTTTTTGCAGCAGGTTGAAAGTGCCGCCTGTAGAAATAATTTGTACGCCTTGGTTCGCCAACTCTCTGGAAAACTCCACGATTCCAGTTTTATCGGAAACGCTGATTAATGCTCTGCGAATAGCCATGCGAATTCCCTCCTCATCTAATTGAAAGCTTGTTTTATTAAGATTAATAATAGAACTTATCTATAGCGTCTATAGTGTTTAAGAGCTTCATTAGTGGTTTTATCCACAAGCGACTAACTCCAGTAATGAAAACTTTCATCCACAGATGGTTAATTGAATGAGACGGGTGCGTTGTCCACATGTGTATAACTTATCTAAACTAAGAAAACTTACTTATCCACATGTGCTAATAACAGCTTAATAATACGGATCGACTGTCTAGCCAACGAATGAGCAGCTAGTTAAGCGCGTACTGTCACGTGACGACCATCCAGTGAGACGCGGCCCTGCGCGATATGCTGGATAACCTGTGGCAGCAGCGCTTGTTCGGCTGCGTGGATCCTAACGGCGAGCGAGCTTTCTGTATCCGCGTCAGCCACTTCGACTGCGCGCTGCGCGATGATTGGCCCGCTGTCCATGCCGCCGTCCACATAGTGGACGGTGACGCCGGTCAGCTTGACGCCATATTCGAGCGCTTGCGCGATGCCGTTCACGCCGGGAAAAGACGGCAATAGAGCTGGATGAATGTTAATCATCCGGCCATAGTACGGCTCAACGAGCACCGGTGTGATGATTCGCATGTAGCCAGCCAGCACGATCAGCTCGATGCCGCGGCGCTGAAGCTCCGCTATAATTTCCGTCTCGTAAGCTTCACGGGACGGATAGTTCTTTGGTGTAAAAAGGAACGTGTCGACGCCTGCGCGTGAGGCACGACCGACTACCGGAGCGGCAGGCTTGTCACAGACAAGAAGCTCGATGGTCCCATCGAGCTTCCCCTCCTGCACCGCATCCACAATCGCTTGGAAGTTGGTACCTTCTCCCGAAGCGAAAACAGCGATGCGCAGTGCTCCCATTATACGCTCGCTCCTGTAAAGGTAACGATGCGATTTCCTTCCGTAACGGTTCCAATACGATACGCTTGCTCACCAAGCTCATTAGCAATACGCACTGCTTCATTTGCTTGATCAGCTGGAACAACCACTACTAGACCTACACCCATATTGAAAGTCGTGAACATATCACGATTTGTAATGTCGCCTTTATTTTGCATAAGATCAAATATAGGGAGAATCGGCCATGAGCCGTATTCGATATCCACGTTCACTCCATCAGGAAGCACCCGAGGGATATTTTCGATAAATCCGCCGCCTGTAATATGCGCCATGCCTTTCACTTCAACCTGCTCAACCAGCTTAAGTGCTGATTTCACATAGATGCGTGTAGGCTCGATCAACACATCGCCAAGCTTCGCACCGCCAAGCTCTGCAAGCTCTTGGTCCAGCGTATAGCCAGCATCCTCAAGCAGCAAGCGGCGAACAAGGGAGAAGCCATTGCTGTGAATACCGCTCGAAGCGAAGCCGATAACTGCATCACCTGGAGCAATTGTGGATCCATCAATCATTTTCTTCTTATCCACAATACCAACAGTAAAGCCTGCGATATCATATTCTCCGCCTTGATACATACCTGGCATTTCAGCCGTTTCCCCGCCAATTAGTGCACAGCCCGCTTGAATACAGCCTTCCGAAATCCCTTTAACGATCGCTTCGATCTTCTCAGGAACTACTTTATCGCAAGCTAGGTAATCAAGGAAAAACAAAGGCTCAGCGCCTTGTACGATAATGTCATTTACGCACATTGCTACAGCATCGATGCCAATCGTGTCATGTTTGTCCATTGCAAAAGCAAGCTTCAGCTTTGTTCCGACACCATCCGTACCGGATACCAGCACGGGCTCATCGTACTTGTCTTTGTTCAAGCTGAATAGTCCGCCGAAGCCACCAAGCTCTGCCAGCACCTCTGGACGGTAAGTCCGCTTTACGTGCTTCTTCATACGTTCAACCGCTTCGTTGCCCGCCGCTATATCGACGCCGGCTTTTTTGTACGCTTCTGACACTTTCGGTCAACTCCTTAACTGGTTTAGGAGCAGCAATCGCTCCATAGGGATAATCATTTTTTTTATTTTAATTAACAGCTGCAGCTTTTGTCTGACTCTTCGTTAACTGGTGTTGGGTAGTCGTTATCGAAGCATGCTAGACACATACCGCGATTGTACGCCCCGTCATTGCCGCCAACTGACTCAACAAAGCCTTCGTTGCTTAGGAATGATAAAGTGTCCGCATTGATTTGCTTCCGAATCTCTTCAATCGTACGAGAAGAAGCGATAAGCTCCTTGCGATCAGGTGTATCTATGCCGTAGTAGCAAGGGTTTTTGAATGGCGGAGATGTGATCCGCACATGCACCTCAGTTGCTCCCGCTTCGCGAAGCAGGTTCACGATACGAAGTGATGTCGTGCCGCGCACGATCGAATCATCGATCATGACGACGCGCTTTCCTTCTACCACTTTACGAACAGCGGATAGCTTCATCTTCACGCCCTTCTCGCGAAGCTCTTGAGAAGGCTGAATGAAGGTCCGGCCTGTATATTTATTTTTGATTAAGCCCAGCTCGTATGGAATGCCCGTTTGCTCTGCATAACCAATCGCGGCTGAGATACTTGAATCGGGAACACCTGTTACGATATCCGCATCAACGAATGATTCCGATGCCAGTTGACGCCCCATACGTTTGCGCGCCATATGAATGTTAATACCATTAATGTCACTATCCGGTCGAGCAAAATAGATATATTCCATCGCACATGTCGCGCGGCGGTCAACCTCAGCGTAACGATCCTCGCGCATACCGTCCTTGTCGAGAATAAGCAATTCGCCTGGCTGTACGTCACGCTCATAAACTGCACCGATCGTTTCAAACGCACAGGATTCTGAGGAAAATACATACCCCTCTCCAATACGTCCCATAACGAGCGGACGTAGAGCGTGCGGATCAGCTGCGACAAGCAGCTTATCATTGGTCATAAGCAAAAATGCGAATCCGCCAATAAGGCGCTGCAAAGCTTCCTTAGCAGCCGTCTCGAAATCCTTAGAAGAGCGTGCAATGAGATGGGCAATAACCTCAGTGTCGCTGGACGTTTGGAAGATCGAGCCTTGCATTTCCAGCTCACGACGAATTTCCGGAGCGTTTACGATATTACCGTTCGTAGCAACCGCAAGGTCGCCGTCACGATAGCGGAAAATTAGCGGCTGAGCGTTGGCAAGCTTGCTTTCTCCTGCTGTCGAGTAGCGAACATGCCCGATCGAACGGTCACCCGCCAAAGTATCAAGCTTATCTTTATCAAAAACTTCCTTAACAAGTCCCATTCCGCGGTGATAAGCAAATTTATTGCCATCGCTCGTATCAACCGTACAAATACCCGCGCTTTCTTCGCCGCGATGCTGAAGCGCATGAAGACCATAGTAAGAAAGGTTGGACGCCTCGGGGAGATTAAATACCCCGAAAACGCCGCATTCTTCACGCAATTTATCAAACATATCGTCACGGCCAATGCCTTCGTTATAGTAGTCTCCCGTCCATAGCAGAGGCTCCTGTCTTACTTTTTCATCAGACATGGAATCGCATCCTTCCAGACCTTCTCCAGTTGTTGTACCGGCGCTTGAATGCCGGATTTTCCGTTGATGCTGATAGTTAGGTTGCTGCCTTGAACTGTACCGACTTGTGTGTTAACAACACCTTGCTCTGTAAGCATTGCTTGCAATGCAGCAGCTTGTTCTGGCTTAGCTGACAGCAAAATACGTGATTGTGATTCACTGAACAAGAGGTGATCTGCACGTAACTCAGAAGTAAGAGCAACCTGTGCACCTAGACGTCCGCTAATGCAAGATTCAGCTACAGCAACCGCAATACCGCCCTCAGACAAGTCATGCGCTGAAGCTACAAGACCTTTTTGAATAGCTGCAAGAACTGTATCTAGTACTTTCTTCTCTGTAGCTAGGTCAATTTCAGGAGGACGACCAGAAGGAGCGCCTTGCATTACATATTGCAATTCACTTCCGCCAAGCTCCGCTTTCGTCTCGCCAACGAGAATGATAACGTCGCCTTCTGCTTTGAAGCCTTGTGTCATAATGTGATCCGTATCATGCACGAGACCGACCATACCGATAACTGGTGTCGGGTAAATAGCTCCTTTAGCGTTCTCGTTATACAAGCTCACGTTACCACCGATAACAGGTGTATCAAGAATGACGCAGGCTTCTGACATACCGTCAGCTGATTTCTCAAGCTGCCAGAATACTTCCGGCTTCTCCGGGTTACCGAAGTTCAAGTTATCCGTAACAGCCAGCGGCTGTGCACCGGAACAAACGATATTACGAGCTGCTTCCGCAACCGCGATACGTCCGCCTACCTCAGGATCAAGGTATACATAACGCCCGTTACAGTCCGTTGTCATCGCAAGCGCCTTGCGTGTGCCGCGAATCGTAACAACTGCCGCATCTGAACCTGGTTGAACAGCAGTAGATGTACGAACCATGTAGTCGTATTGATTATAAACCCACTCTTTGCTAGCCACAGTTGGGGAAGCAAGTACCTTCTCCAAAGCGCCAGTCAAATCTGTAATTTCAGCAAAATCATTTGTGTCGATAGCGCCATTTTCGCTATAGTAAGCAGGCTCTTTCGAAGGCTTGTCGTATACTGGGCACTCGTCAACGAGCGCTTTAACCGGCATATCGGCAACTTCTTGGCCTTGGTGGAACAAACGAAGACGACCGTCATCCGTTACTTTACCAACTTTGGCACAAATAATGCCCCAACGTTCGAAAATTTCCATTGCTTGAGCTTCGTGATGCGGCTCAACAACGAAGAGCATACGCTCTTGGGATTCAGAAAGCATCATTTCGTAAGGTGTCATACCAGTCTCACGCTGTGGCACTTCGTCAAGGTAAAGCTCAAGGCCATTACCCGCTTTGGAAGCCATCTCCGCACTGGAGCAAGTAAGACCAGCAGCGCCCATATCTTGAATACCGACTACGATGCCGGAATCGATTAACTCTAGTGTTGCTTCCATTACAAGCTTCTCCATGAATGGATCGCCGACTTGAACCGCAGTACGGTTTTCTTCGGATTCCTCGGATAGCTCAACCGATGCAAAGGTAGCGCCGTGAATACCATCGCGTCCAGTAGCAGGTCCCACATAGAATACCGGGTTGCCTATCCCTTTAGCGACACCACGCTGGATTTTATCATGATCGATAAGACCCACGCACATTGCGTTAACAAGCGGGTTGCCTTCATAGCTTTCATCAAACATAATTTCGCCCGCAACCGTCGGAATACCGATACAGTTACCGTAGCCAGCAATACCGCTGACAACATTTTCGAACAAATATTTAACACGTTCATTTTCCAGACGGCCAAAACGCAAGCTGTTCAGTAATGCGATCGGACGAGCGCCCATGGAGAAAATATCACGGATAATGCCGCCCACTCCCGTTGCTGCGCCTTGGTAAGGCTCAACCGCGGATGGATGGTTATGCGATTCTATCTTGAATACGACCGCTTGATTATCGCCGATGTCAACGATACCCGCGCCTTCACCAGGTCCCATAAGTACGCGAGGTCCTGTGATCGGGAATTTTTTCAAAATAGGCTTAGAGTTTTTGTAAGAGCAGTGCTCTGACCACATGACGCTGAATACGCCAATCTCCGTGTAGTTCGGCTTACGGCCGAGAAAGCCGCAAATAAGCTCAAATTCATAATCGGATACGCCAAATTGGCTGTAAATCCGTTGATCGGCGATTTGATCTGCCGTCGGTTCTTTAGCTGTTAACTGCTGCGCCATGTTGTTCCCTCCATGCATTCAAAATCGATGTAAACATCCGTTTGCCATCTTCCGAGCCAAGAATTTGATCAATCGCGCGCTCTGGATGCGGCATCATGCCCACAACGTTACCCGCTTTATTGCTGATACCTGCAATATTTTCAATCGAACCATTCGGATTCGTGTCTCCCGCATAGCGGAAAACAATTTGATCATTTGCTTTAAGCTCAGCAAGTGTCGCGTCATCGCAGAAGTAGTTGCCTTCACCGTGCGCGATCGGTATATTAATCAGTTCGCCTTGCGAATATTGATTCGTAAATGCTGTTTTATTGTTCACTACTTCAAGCTGAGCTTGGTGGCAGCGGAATTTCAGTCCACTGTTGCGGATTAGAGCGCCCGGCAGTAGGCCAGCTTCAGTCAAAATCTGAAAACCGTTGCAGATGCCAAGGATATACTTGCCTGCTTCAGCTGCTTTTTTCACTTCACTCATAACTGCCGCAAACTGGGCAATCGCGCCGCAGCGCAGGTAGTCGCCGTAGGAGAAGCCTCCAGGCACTAGAATAGCGTCATACGCTGATAGATCTGTGGCTGTATGCCAAACGTAGTCAACAGACTGGCCGATTGTATCTTCCACTGCTTTGTAGCAATCGATGTCGCAGTTGGAGCCAGGAAATACGAGTACCGCAAACTTCATCGTCTTATCCCTCCAGCTCAAAACGGTAATCTTCAACAACTGTGTTCGCGAACAATTTCTCGCACATTGCTTTTACTTTGATTTCCGCTTCTGCACGGTCAGTTGTATCAAGTTCAAGCTCTAAATATTTGCCGATGCGAACTTTGCCGACTTCAGAGAAACCAAGTGTGTGTAGTGCGCCTTGCACAGCTGTTCCTTGTGGATCCAAAACGTTTTGTTTGATGGTGACGTATACGGTTGCCTTCATAATAGCCTCCTGGAAATGTGAGTTTTCCTCAAAGGGGAGTACAGATGAAAATGTGATGGTCGCTCGGGCGCGTGGGTTATTGCCTGCGTCGCTGTTGAAGCCGGGAAATTCGATTACACGCTGAGCGGTAATTT
This sequence comes from Paenibacillus sp. P4_A7, assembly GCF_056402455.1. NCBI lineage: Bacteria > Bacillati > Bacillota > Bacilli > Caryophanales > Paenibacillaceae > Paenibacillus > Paenibacillus sp. P4_A7. The sequence goes on from NZ_JBFUHJ010000001.1 coordinate 15,630, forward strand.
CCCGGGCTTCAAGAAGCGATCGCTGTCGCTCTCCGGCAACAACCCTCGCTCTCCGAGCTTACACATTTTCACAGGTGAAACCCCTGTGAGGGTGGTCGGTGAAGCAAGTTACTTGCGGCAGCGCGCTTTAGCGCTGGCCGCTGTAACGTAGCGAGCGCCGCGATTAGCGCGCTTTGCCTGTGCGTTGCGAGCTTTGCGCGATGCTAAAGCTTCTTTTTGTGCGTTGCGAGCTTTATGCGATGCTTAAGCTCTGTTTGTTGTTGTTGTGCAGCAGCGCTCTCGCTGGCTGCATGCTTTAGTTTGGATCAGCCGCGCTATGCTGGCTGATTTCTTGCTTCGTCGATGCTTTGCTCGACGATGAGATTGACAGCCGCGCTTTGCTGGCTGATTCTTTGTATCGTCGATGCTTTGCTCGACGCTGTAGAGATTAACAGCCGCGCTTTGCTGGCTGTTTCTTTTGTGCCGTCGATGCTTTGCTCGACGCTGTAGAGATTAGCAGCCGCGCTTTGCTGGCTGCTGGGCTTTATAGTTCAACGCCGGTTAAGCGGCGATAGATGTCGCGGTAGCGTGCCGTTGTTTCGGCTACTACGGAGTCAGGCAATGGTGCTGGTTTGCTGTCACGGTCCCAATCGGAGCCGAGCAAGTAAGTGCGCACTGGTTCTTTGTCCATGCTGTCGATCTCAATGTCTAGGGCGTAATTGCCTTGTGCCCAGAAGCGTGAGGAGTCCGGCGTAAAGATTTCGTCGATCAGGATGACTTTGCCGTTAATAAGACCGAATTCGAATTTGCAGTCGGCAAGGATAATACCTCGTTCCGCGCAATAAGCATGAGCGAATGCATACAGCTTGATGCTGTGTGCGCGAAGCTCTTCCGCAAGCTCAGCTCCGACTAGCTCGGACATTTTTTCGAATGGAATATCCTCGTCATGTCCGACGTCGTTTTTCGCTGCCGGAGTGAAGATTGGCTCTGGAAAACGTTCGTTTTTGCGCATACCCGCTGGCAGCTCAATTCCGTTAATCGCAGACGTTTGTTGGTATTGTCTCCAACCACCGCCTGTGATATAGCCGCGAACGACACATTCGATGTCAATGCGCTCAGCTTTGCGAGTAACCATGATACGATTTTTGAGCAACTCTGGCTCTGTAACGATATCTCCGAGCTTCTCCACATCTGTGTGAACAACGTGGTTTGTCTGGATATCAGCCGTTTGTTCAAACCAGTAAGCGGACAGGCTGTTAAGCACATTCCCCTTATCCGGAACAGCAGGATCAAGAACGTAGTCAAATGCCGAGATGCGGTCAGTAACAACGATCAGGTAATGCTCACCAAGATCATAAAGCTCGCGAACCTTACCTTTATAAATAAGTGGAGCCTTTACATAATCGACAGCAGTTGATAAAGCTTGCGTTGTTGCAGTCATCAGGCTAGCCTCCTTCTTAGATCAATCCAAGACGTGTGAAAATGGTATCTACATGCTTCAAATGCCATGCCGGGTTAAAGCAATCATCAATCTCTTCTGTGGAAAGTACGCTTGTAATCTCTTCCGTAGCTCCAACGATATCGCGGAACTGCTGTTGTGTTTCCCAAGCTTGCATAGCACGCGGTTGAACCGTATCGTATGCCTTCTCGCGGCTGAATCCTTTGTCGATCAGCTTCGTCAGTACACGGCCGGAGAATGGTACGCCGTATGTCGCTTGCATGTTGCGCTTCATGTTCTCAGGGAACACTTGAAGATTGTTAATGATGTTGCCAAGACGGTTAAGCATGTAGTTAAGAAGCATAGTCGCATCCGGCAAAATAATCCGTTCTACCGATGAATGGCTAATGTCGCGTTCATGCCAAAGCGGTACGTTCTCGTAAGCTGTAACCATATGTCCGCGAATAACGCGGGACAGACCGGAAATATTTTCACAGCCGATTGGGTTGCGTTTATGCGGCATTGCTGATGAACCCTTTTGACCTTTTGCAAATGGCTCTTCCACTTCACGGAACTCACTCTTCTGAAGAGCACGAATTTCTGTTGCGAACTTGTCTAGTGATGAAGCAACTAGAGCGAGCGTCGCCATATATTCAGCATGACGGTCACGTTGAAGCGTTTGTGTCGAGATTGGAGCAGCTGTAATGCCAAGCTTGTTGCAAACGAATCCTTCAACGAATGGATCGATATCTGCAAACGTTCCAACAGCACCGGACATTTTGCCGAACTGTACACCGTAAGCTGCATGATGGAAACGCTCTAGGTTACGTTTCATTTCCTCGTACCAAAGCGCCATTTTCAAGCCGAAAGTCGTTGGCTGCGCGTGAACGCCGTGAGTACGTCCCATCATAGGAGTATCTTTATATTGGATCGCTTTATTGCGAAGAATCTCAATAAAACGCTCGATGTCTTTGACCAAAATTTCGTTAGCTTGAAGCAGCAAGTAGCCAAGAGCAGTATCAACAACATCTGTTGATGTTAGGCCGTAGTGCACCCATTTGCCCTCTGGACCAGCCTTCTCCGATACAGCGCGAGTGAACGCGATGACGTCATGGCGAGTTTCCAGCTCAATTTCATAGATACGATCGATATCGAAATCAGCGGAAGCGCGAAGCGCTACTACATCTTCCTTCGGAATGGCGCCTAGCTCAGCCCAAGCCTCGCATGCGCAAAGCTCAACCTCTAACCAAGCTTTGAATTTGTTTTCTTCTGTCCAAATTGCTCTCATTTCCGGTCTGCTGTAACGCTCTAACATCAATCATTCACACCTTCCAAATAGTTGTTTCTTCAATCCAGCTAAGCGCAGTATCTGTATCCTTCGCCAACACGTTGACATGTCCCATTTTCCGTTTTACAACGGCATCCTTTTTTCCGTACAAATGAACCTTAGGTGCCGCTTGAAGCCGCTCTGCTGATTCATCATGTTTAGACATTAAAGCAAGCAACGGCTCAACATGCTGACCTAGCACATTGACCATGACAACCGGGCTCATCAACGTTGTGTCACCAAGCGGCAGGTTGCAAATCGCACGTACATGCTGCTCGAATTGCGATGTCCGGCAAGCCTCCATCGTATAATGTCCACTGTTATGTGGTCTTGGAGCCAGCTCGTTTACATACAACTCACCGTCCGCTGTCACGAACAACTCCACCGCTATCAGTCCAACAACGCCAAGTCCTTCCGCAATTCGCATGGCAAGATGCTCTGCTTCACGTTGCAACTCTTCACTAATACGTGCTGGCACGATGGATAAATGCAATATATTGTCGACGTGAATATTTTCCGCTACGGGGAATGCTTTTATTTCACCCTGCGGGCTTCGCGCCGCTATAACTGATAACTCCTTGTCAAAACGAATGAACTGCTCCAGCACTAGCTGAACGCGAGCACGTGATAACGTCTCGTATGCTTCTGTAATTTCGCTCTCGCTGCGAATGACCCATTGACCTTTGCCATCGTAGCCGCCCATTGCTGTCTTCAGTACACAAGGCATTCCGAAGCGCGCTACTCCCTCGCGAAGCTCTTCAACGCTACGAACTTCACAATACGGAGCTACTCGCACCCCTGCAGCTTCAATGGCCTGCTTCTCGCGCAGCCGGTGCTGCGTTGTATATAGAAGCTTGCTGCCCTGAGGAACATAGGATTCCTCCATTAGCATGGCCGCTACTTCAGCATCAACATTTTCAAACTCGTACGTAATGACATCGGAACGCTTTGCTAGTTCTCTTGCCGCTTCACGATTGTCATAAGCAGCAATAATTTGTTCCGCTACCTGACCGCAAGGTGCATCCGGCGTTGGGTCAAGCGCAATGAAGCGATAACCCATCGCGCTACCTGCATTCGCCATCATCCGGCCAAGCTGGCCGCCGCCAAGAATACCTATCGTGCTGCCTGGCAGCAATGTCTTCATTGTCTCACTTTCGTTCTGCTTGTCTGCTCCATTACTCATAACGTCTCGCTGCTTTCAAGAACCTCTTGCTTCACGCGCTCGCGACGAGCCTCAACGCGTGCTTGTATCTCAGGATCAAATGCTCCGATCATCTGCGCTGCAAGCAAGCCTGCATTTGTGCCGCCCGCATTGCCGATTGCCACCGTTGCTACCGGTATGCCTCCTGGCATTTGTACAATCGACAGCAGAGAATCAAGTCCACTCAAATTCGACGACTTCACAGGAACGCCAATGACCGGCAAAATCGTCTTTGCAGCGACCATGCCGGGCAAGTGTGCAGCTCCACCGGCTCCCGCAATAATGACCTTAAGCCCCCGCGCTACAGCAGTTTCTGCATATTCAAACATGAGATCAGGCGTTCGATGCGCCGAAACCACTTTTTTCTCATAAGGAATTTGTAATTCCTCTAAAATGTCGCAGGCCAATTTCATTGTGTCCCAATCCGACTTACTACCCATGATGACGCCTACTTTCGCAGACATGAGATCAAACCCACTTTCGTATATAAGAGTATAAACCATTTAACTATGATCCTATAATGCCTTGTTAAAACAGAAAAATCCCGTCAGCAACCATCAAATAGGAATGCCGCAGGACCGGAGCCGAAGCAGAAACCCTCATTTACTTAAAAGCAAAATCAAATAGGGCTTCACTTCAATGAATACATTAAAACGACGCACGAAYAGCATTAGTGTCAACATCGTGCTATTTCTAAAAAGAAACGCCCTGTTCACACCGTAAAAATGCCATTTTAACACTGCTATCGTTTCTATCTGTGATTCATTATGCTCGTAGTCCGAAAATTAAGGTTTTCGGGTAGAAACATTCGGGCCTCTCCCGAAAATATACGAACCTTCAGAATGGGGCAGTATACTCCGCCTCAGACCTATTCTAGTTTATCTAATCACCAAACTACTGTCAATGAAATACGAACATTAAAACACAATCTTTTATAAAGGTTCGTTTTTTTGTGTATATTAATCGGAAAATCAGAACAGTATGCCCAAAAATAGGTGATTCATCAAAACAAATGAACCACCGAGCGTTATCCGACAGGTCCGTTAGCTGCCGAATATAAGGAGATAACAACAAATAGAAAAAGAAGGGACAGGATGGCGCCATACAGCGTCCCCTGTCCCTCCTATTTTTCCGCATAATAGATCAATTATAAGTCCAATTCATTATTTGCTGCTTGAAGCTAGTTCTCCTGTAGTACGCTTCTTAGCTTCCTGTTCGGGCTTTACCGTACCAGGCGCTTCATTTGTTGTACGAAGCGGTATCTCTTTCAAGAAGAACGTTATAACTACAGCTACACCAAGAATAAGTGTTCCAGCTAAAAACACGGTAGACAACGATGAGCCTAACGCATCACGCATCATATCCACAAATTTCGTGAATTCCTGCTGCACACCTTCAGGCAAGCTCTGATGAAGCTTTTCAAGCGCTGGCTGGTTCGTCAGCGTCTGCGGATTAGCAAATGCAGCAAATTGCTTCTGCATCTCTGGATCGAGCTTAGTCATATCCGGCCCTTTTCCGGATTGAACCGCCTCAGTCAAATTATTTTTCATACTAGTAGCAAGCACAGTACCCATTACCGCAATCCCGATTGTACCGCCGAGGTTACGGAACAGCTGCATGGAAGCTGTAACCGCTCCAAGCTCCTTATGGGGAACTGCGTTTTGAATAGTTAATGAGAATACCGGCATACCAAGACCAAGGCCTAGACCGAAAATAATCATTGCCAGTACAGCCATCCACACACTATTCATGAATACCATTATGATCATACCAAGCATCATAATCGGCATACCGATTAGCGCAAAACGTTTGTATTTCCCTGTTTTACTTATTAATTGCCCGCCAATTGCACTTGTAATAACCATACCGATAGACATCGGCATTGTTACAAAACCAGCATAAGTAGGTGAGATAGCAAGCACACCTTGAACGAAGAAACTAATATAGATGAGTGCGCCCATCATACCAAAGTTCATGAGAAATCCGATAATATTGGAAAGCGTAACGACACCATTTCTAAAAAAGTGCAAAGGCATGATCGGGCTTTTCGCCTTCCATTCCACAAGAATGAAGATCACTAGTGATACAAGTGTTATCCCGAACAAGCCAAGCGTTTCGAATGAAGTCCACGCATACTTCGAGCCGGCCCAAGTAAAGGCAAGCAGCATAGGTACAATTGTTGTAATAAGAAAGAATGATCCTAAATAGTCAATCGACTCTGATTGTTTGCGCTCTGTTTTTGGGAACAGCATCAATATCATGACAAAAGCGACAACACCAAGCGGTAAGAAGATCCAAAACACCCAATGCCAAGCCATATGGTCAACAACATAACCACCAAGTGTCGGACCGATTACGCTTGAAAAACCAAATACAGCGGTCATTATTCCTGTCCATTTGCCACGCTCACGAGGCGCGAACAAATCACCAACTGCTGTGAAGGCTGTAGCCATAATAATACCGGCACCAAGACCTTGAATGCCTCGGTAAGTGATCATTTGGTAAACATCGGTGGACATACCCGACATAAATGCACCAACGATAAACAATAATATACCGACTAATATAAATGGCTTACGACCATATATATCAGATAATTTCCCAACGAGCACGGTTGCGATCGTCGAAGTCAGCATATAGATGGTAATAGTCCATGTGTATAAGTCCATTCCGCCTAGCTCCGCGATAATTCTTGGCATCGCCGTACTAACGATAGTCTGATTTATGGCTGAGAAAAACATCGCAGCCATAATAGCTATCATAATGCTTAACTTACGTTTACTTGATAAGTGTTCCATAGCAGGTTTACTCCTCTTTTTATGTTTTATTCTATTTTTGCAAGCATTTGACCGAAAATCCGTTTCAAATGCTGAATATCCTCATCCGGTAAGCTGTGAAAAAAAGTAGATATCGTTTCTTTCTGTGATTCTAGAACAGTCTCCATCATTTCTCTGCCCTTTTCAGTCAATTCAATATATACAACCCGCCGATCATCCTCCGCTCTAACGCGATCCACATACCCATCAGCCAACAATTTATCAGAGACACCAGTTATCGCGCCGGGTGTAAGACCAATAGAATCCGCTAAATCAGACACCTTCATCTGACCTTCACAGCTTAGGGTATAAAGCACTTTAAAATGTGTCATTGAAAAGTTTTGAATCGAATTCTTTTYCCATTCATGCGTAATGCTCTTTAGTATTAATCTAAAATATGACGCAACTTCAAAAAGTTCCGTTTTATTCGTCATTTCATCCCTCCTTCAGGCATGCTGATTGCCGCACAAAATCTTTAACAAAAAATATCTTACAGCTAAACTAATTATAAATCAAGTATTTACTACTATATATTTTCACACAAAAATAGTCAATATGGAATAATAAACTAAATGGATGCTTGCCCATAAATACAGAGCAGGATTTTTATGTATCCGCATGTGGTTGTGGACGAGCATCCTAGCTCCCACGAGTTATATACAAACAAGCGTGAATTAGCTACTTATAAAGGAGTAATGGGGGATGGGGGTAGATCGCAGCATGCGGCACTCGGCATAGCGGGTATGCAGGTAGCATGCGGCACTTGGCATTCGAGGATTAGGCTATGCGGGTGTGCAGGTACACGTAGCACAAGACACGCGGCCATGCGGGTGGTGCAGGTACACGTAGCACGAAACACACGGCATCCGGGTATACCGAACATCGGGTGGATACTAGATGCGAAAAAAAACGCACCAAGAAAATCAATGGCCGCTTAAGCGCCATCAGATTTCTTAATGCGTCTACTTTCACTCAATCGTTATTTCTATCTGCTACGCGTCAAGCCACACCGTCTTATCTGCTGCTGGGATACGTTTTGCAGCAGGTGCAGTCATATCCGGATATCCTAAATAAATAAGGCCAACGATTTGCTCTTGCTCGCTAAGTCCAAAAGTCTCGTTCATTAACGGATGGTACATAGGATCACCTGAACGCCAAATGGCGCCAAGACCATTCGCATGCGCCGCTAACAGCAAGTTTTGCACAGCAGTTTGGGCAGCTGCCAGCTCTTCTGCGAGCGTAGCACGTGGATCATTCGATGGCGAGCAAACAACAGCAATTACTACAGGTGCCCTATTAGCTTTCGAACGTTCCTTACCAAGGCGTTCTTCAAGCTGCTCTCCTGTCAGCTCAGAAATTGCTGCAGCAACGCGTGCATATCCTTCTCCAAGCTTTGCTCTGCCTTCACCCGTCATGACGATGAACGTCCATGGCTGTGTATTATGATGACTCGGAGCCCATGTTGCCGCCTCTAGCAAACTCTCAATAATAGTACGGTCAATAGGGTCCTGCTTTAATCTACCAATCGATCTTCTTGTTTTGATCGCTTCTATAACGTTCATAACCGGCTCCTCGCTCAGATCAAGTAGGAACACCTCTTTCGAGGCATCCTACTCGATTATCACTGTTTTATTTGTTGGTTTCATGGTTGTTTATATTTTCGATTTCATGATTGTTTTTACTTGAAAAGGACCAAATACTCGCCGTACCCTTCTTGCTCCAGCTTATCCTTTGATACAAAACGAAGTGAAGCGGAGTTAATGCAATAACGCAAACCGCCCGCAGACTGAGGACCATCGTCGAATACATGACCTAGATGGGAATTTCCTTCTTTGCTTCGCACTTCAACCCGCACCATAAAGTGCGACTTGTCAGTATGCTCTATAATAGAAGCAGCTTGAATCGGTCTCGTAAAGCTCGGCCAGCCACAGCCAGCATCATATTTATCATGTGAGCTGAATAAAGGCTCTCCCGATACGATATCGACATATATGCCGTCTTCAGTATGATCCCAATATTCGCCGGTAAAAGGTCTTTCCGTCCCGCTGTTTTGCGTCACTTCATATTGTATTGGAGTCAGATGCTTTTTCAGCTCAGCAGCATCCTTCTTAAACGACCAGTTCTGTGCTATAAAGGAATCGCGTCCCGAGCCTTTACGGTACATTTTGTAACGATACGGATTCGACTTATGATAACCCTGATGATAATCCTCTGCAGGATAGAATGGCTTCGCTAGTTCAATCTCCGTAACAATCGGCTTGTCGAATCGTCCGCTCGCCGCAAGCTCCTGCTTCGATGCTTCAGCAAGTTCACGTTGTTCCTCTGTGTAAAAATAGATGCCCGTTCGATACGACTCCCCGCGGTCATTGAATTGTCCACCAGCATCGGTTGGATCAATCTGCTTCCAAAAAATATCAAGCAGCTTCTCGTACGGAAACACCTGTGGATCATACGTAATTTGTACCGCTTCGGTATGCCCTGTCGTTTCCGAGCAAACCTCCTGATAGGTTGGATTTACGGTATGGCCTCCTGTATAACCAGAGACGACCGAAATAATGCCTGGCATTTCTTCAAAAGGTGAAACCATGCACCAGAAGCAGCCGCCTGCGAACATTGCCTTCGCTTCATTATTGTTGTTACTTGTATTTGTGATTGGTTGATCCATGCTGATCACCCTCCTAAAATTCAAAATTTAAAACTGTATTCCTATTATACATGACGATGGCGGGTAATCACAAAACCTGAGATTAGTGATACGCCACAGCATTATTTCAATAATTTACCACATTATACAAGGGACATCCTCCCATTCGTTTGTTACAATAAGAAAACATCTGCAACCATTTTGTACCGTTTGATCGTCTAAGTCTATGAAACATAGCTTGCAGTTCGTTCATCCACATCAGTTGCAAGTAACCAACACGAAAGGTGAATGAATAGTATGAGTGATTTAAACCTGGAACAACGAACAGCAACTCAGTATGGCCAAAAAACACGAAAAAAGAGAGGAAACCGCACCTTCCTCATTTTCATATGTGTATGGCTTGTCCTTATTAGCTCCGGCCTATTCGGGGCCAAATGGTATACCGACCGTATTCAACAGAAAATTGGCGCTGATATTGAGCGACAAACCGCGAGCCAGATTTCTGCTATGCAGCAATCCTATGAAGGCCGCATGCAAGAGCTGGAAGCGAGCTACTTGGCCGATCTTGCCGAGCTGAAAACGAAGGTAGACTCACTTAACGAGCTGCTTACTTTCACGAAAGACAATGCCGCTTCCAAGACCGACAACAGCAACAAGCTTTATACACAGCTGAATGAAGTGAAAAAGCAACTGAATGAGCTGAAGAAAAGCTTGGATGTGCTCAAATGAACATAACAGTCAAAACGTTAAACCGTACAGCTCTGCTCGCATGTACTCCTTTTCTCGGCATTATGTTATGGCTGATATTATCCGACATTGTCATTCAATTATCAGAGGATGCTTTCCCTCAAGCGCAAACCGAGCAAGCAACAGAGTCTCCTGCTGCTATTAAGACGGCGGCTGAAGGTCTTGACCAAGCACATGAAACGGCGGCTCTCACACGAGAATCCCTTCAGAAACAAATTAAGCTATACAAACAAACCAATGCGGATATGGCCAAAATATCTGCAATGACTGCTTCACAGGCGATGAGGCCGCTTGAAATTTACGATCGCAACATTACGCAAAAGCTTGGCAAGCCTGCCGCTACGATTGAATCGGATAAGATTAGAGCGCAGCTCTTCTACATACAAACGGAAAGCTTCCCTACTTACGCTCTGAAAGTAAAACTTAAATCGAAGGACGCCATGAAAATGGCACTGGGTCGGGATGAGCTTGGACGTTCGGAAACGACACTTGCGGCAGTCAAACGTACGAATGCGATCGCCGGTGTTAATGCAGGTGGTTTCGCCGATGGCGGAGGCAAACGCTACCCGCTTGGTACAACTATTGTAGATGGTAAATACGTGTCGGGCTTTGAAGCGACGCGTGCAGATTTATTTTTTGTCGGACTAAATGATCAAAACGAGCTAATCGGAGGCAAATTCACAAGTCAGCAGCAGCTCGATGCGAAGAAGCCGAAATTCGGGGCCTCCTTTGTTCCCGTCCTGCTTCGCGGCGGAGCGACTCAAGCTATACCGACCAAATGGCAAACTAGCCCTAAACGAGCGCCACGTACAGTTATAGCCAACTACAAAGATGATCAGCTTTTGTTCCTTGTAGTCGATGGCTATAACGAGGCGGGCAGCTCAGGCGCGACGCTCAGTGAAATGCAAACCTTATTACAGCGTTATGGAGCAGTTGATGGATACAATCTCGATGGAGGCGGTTCCTCGTCACTTATATTTAACGGCCGAATTATTAATAAGCCCTCGGACAAGCAGCTTCGTAAGCTGCCGACGAATTTTTTGTTTTTCAAATAAATAGGCGTGATGTGCGCGATTGTCTATATGATTGAATATACTGTTATCAAGCTCGCCGAACTGTGTAAATCAGACTCTTATGACAGGATGAGGGGTAACGCTGATGGGCATCGGAACGAAATGGTACCGTACAACAATACTGACGATCGCCGGGATTCCATTTGTAGAGAAGCTATCGACCACATATGGCAAGAAGCTTGCCGACAGGTTTATTGCCGGGGAAAATCTCACGGGTGCGCTCAAGCAAATTGAGGCATTAAATAAGCACGGTATTTGTGCATCGCTCGACCATCTTGGCGAGGGTGTTACAAAGCTAAGCGAGGCATCCGATTACAAGGAACAATATTTGAAGATGATTGAAGGTATCACTGACTGCAAATTGAACGCTAATGTCTCTTTAAAACCGACGCAAATGGGGCTTGCGCTAAATGCTGAGGCTTGTTACGCGAATATCCAGGATGTTGTACAGCAAGCAATGCGCTATAACAACTTTGTTCGTATCGATATGGAAAATACGCCCTATACGCAAGCTACGCTTGATATGGTGCGTCGTCTTCATAGGGAAGGATTAACTAGTGTAGGCACTGTACTGCAAGCTTATTTGCATCGAACAGCCAAAGACGCCGCAGAGCTGATGGACGAGGGCATTAATCTTCGTCTCGTGAAAGGCGCATATAAAGAACCTCAGCATACCGCATACCAGAAAACGTCTGATGTTATTTCAAACTTCAAGGCTATCATTAAGCTGCATTTGGATAACGGCGTTTACACAGCGATCGCTTCACATGATGACCTGATTATTAACTGGGTCAAGCAATATACTGCTTTGCACGGCATTCCTAAAGATGCCTTCGAATTTCAAATGCTCTACGGCTTGCGAATGAACGCACAAGCACAGTTAGCTAAGGATGGATACCGGATACGCTGCTACGTTCCTTACGGATCGATGTGGTATCCGTATTTCACCCGGCGGCTCGCAGAAAAGCCTGCTAATCTTATGCTCGTTATTAAGAATATCTTTAAATAGTGAAGCGATTTTTAGGGGCTTGCTCGAAAGCAATGCTTGATGTGAAATGATTCTTTTTCATAGTAGCCCCTTGCATAAGCACATCAGAAATGCCCATGAACTCGGATAGCTCCCCCAGCCTTCTGAAAGCGATGAGCTGCAGAACCAGGGCCAGCCACTCCCCCCCCAAACAATTCCGACACATCCAACTCCCCTTTACACAGATATACAAATAACACCACCTGTTAAAGCTTATAATCATATGAAAAATTGACTAGTTAATAGATTCCCAAGAACCACACCCCTGCCAAAAAGTATCGTTCGTGGTTCTTTTATTGTGCTGTATTGTATGCCATGATAACTATGGGGGCGATACAGGATGTTTAATGTTTTCGAGCCGGTGAAGGATCGGCCGGTGTACATTCAAGTGATGGACTATGTGTTGCGATTAATCACGGAGGGCGCGCTTCAAGCGAACCAGAAGCTCCCTTCCACTCGCGAGCTCAGCGGGCTCCTGAAGGTGAGCCGCAATTCCGTAATCGAGGCCTACACCCGCTTGGAGGAGGATGGCTTTCTCTACGTGGTGAACAACCAAGGTAGCTTCGTGGCGGCTTCGTCCGCGACCACGGCGCCCTCTGTCTGGAAGCTTGAGTGGAAGAAGCGTCTGAACGATCGGGCCGCGCTCGCGGAAGAGCTGGACCTGATGAAGCATGGGATTCGCTCAGAAAAGGGGACGATCTCCTTCACGAGCATCGCCCCGGACGAGAAGCTATTCGACCTGAACCCGGTCAAACGCGCCTTCCTGGACCGGATGGCCGTGGAAGGCAATGTGCTGCTGAACTACGGCTATGCGAAGGGCTACAAACCGCTGATCGATTACTTAATGCAATATATGAGCCACAAGGGTGTCGACCTGCAAGACAAGGATCTGCTCATCACGAGCGGCTTCACGGAAGGATTGGACATCGTCTTGTCCGCTCTCAGCCGACCGAACGGAGCGATCCTCTGCGAGAACCCGACCCACAACACGGCGATCAAAAACTTCAGGCTGCACGGCTTCGACATTACTGGGATCGGTATGGAGCCGGATGGCATCAATCTACGGGAACTCGAGCAGGCATTGAACGAGCGGACGTACGACTGCGCCTATTTCGTTCCCTCGTACCACAATCCGACTGGCATCGTCATGTCCCCGGAGAAGCGGACGGCGCTTATGAGATTAATGACCCGCTATCAGGTTCCGATCATTGAAGACGGCTTCAATGAAGAGCTCCGCTATTCCGGGTCACATGTGTCGCCGCTCATCGCTGCGGCTGGCCAGGGCAATAGTGTCATCTATGTTGGCAGCTTCTCCAAGGTGCTGTTCCCCGGGCTTCGCGTAGGCTGGGTGCTGGCGGATCGCGAGCTGATCGGCTACTTGGAGAGCCTAAAGCGGGCTCGCACCATTCATACGTCTACCATTGATCAAGCGATCCTCTACCAGTATCTATACAACGGGAATCTGGACAAATACATCAGAAAAGCAAGAGCGGTCTATAAGCGCAAATACGAATGGACGCTGGAATGCTGCAAAGCTCATATTCCTTACACCCGTCTATCTGGTGACGGGGGCCTCCATCTGTTTATCGAATTTGAGGAAAGCTTCCATACAAGAGAATTGCTGGAAGTCTGCTCACGAAGGGGCGTTATTTTCACCCCGGGGGACATCTTCCATACCGACGGCAAAGGCCAGAACACGATGCGGCTAGGATTCTCGCGAGTGGCGGATGAAGACATCACCAAGGGGATCCGGATCATCGGCGAAGCGGCTACACAACTAAGAAACTAACGAGGTGCAGGTATGAGAATCGGGGTCATTATGGGAGGGCCATCCTCCGAACGGGAAGTTTCACTGCAAACGGGCCATGAAATACTGGCTCATCTGAATCGCGATCAGTACGAGGTCACAACCATCGTCGTGACGGAGCCAGAAGCGTTGGCGGAGCAGGTCCGCGGAATGGATTTGGCGCTATTGGCGCTTCACGGGGCGTATGGCGAGGACGGAACAGTGCAAGGGACGTTGGAGACACTCGGCATCCCCTATACAGGCAGCGGAGTGCTGGCCAGCAGCATGTGCATGAACAAGGACATTACGAAGCGGATGCTTCGCTCTGAAGGGATCCCTACACCCGACTGGCTCATCTGGGAGAGCCTGGACGACTATTCGCCGCAAGCGGTCGAGCGGCTGGGGTATCCGGTAGTCGTGAAGCCTAATTCCGGCGGCTCCAGCATCGGCATTCAGTTGGTTTCCTCTGCCGATGAGCTGCATTCAGCAGTGCACGCCGCTTTTCAATGGGATGAGGCGGTGCTGATCGAGCGTTGTGTTCGCGGGGAAGAGATAACGTGCTCGATCCTGGATGGAGAGCTGCTGCCTACGATCGGCATCATTCCCGTTCATTCCGAATGGTTCGACTACACGGCGAAGTATAGCGATGGGGCAGCCGAGGAGCACGTGATCGCTCTGCCTGCGGATGTGGACGCGCGGGTTCGGCATGCAGCGCTAGCTAGCTATCGGGTGATGAAGTGCGAGGTGTACGCGCGCGTCGATATGATGCTCGTGGACGGTCATCCCTATGTACTCGAAGTGAATACACTGCCAGGCATGACCCGAAACAGTTTATTTCCCAAGAGCGCGCTCGCCGCAGGCATCCCGTTCGATCAGTTGCTCGATCGCATCATTAAGAGTTCCTATCCTGCACGTACATTGAATTCTGGGAGTGTTCCACAATGAAGGTATCGGCTGAAATGGAAAATAGAGTCCAGGATTGGATCGCCCCGCATGTCATCGCCCTGCCGCCATCGGGGATCCGCGCTTACTTTGATTTGGGGGCGATGAACCCCGAGACGATCTCCCTGGGCCTCGGGGAACCGGACTTCGTTACACCGGAGCATGTGCGCGCCGCCTGTACGCGCGCCCTGGATGCAGGACGGACGGCGTATACGCCCAATGCCGGACTGCTCGAGCTGCGAGAGGAGATTGCCGCGTACCTGCATTCCCGCTTCCAGCTTCCCTATGAGCCAACTCGTGAGATCATGGTCACCGTAGGCAGCAGTGAAGCGGTAGACTTGGCGTTCCGCACGCTGCTCACGCCCGGGGATGAGGTGCTCATACCCGCTCCCGGCTATGTAGCCTACTCGCCGATCGCGGAGCTGTGCGGAGGGAAGGTCGTGGGGATCGAGACGATCGCCGAGCAGGGCTTCAAGCTGACGGCTGCCGCTCTGGAGGCCAGCATTACACCGCGCTCCAAGGTGCTCCTCGTGAATTATCCGAGCAACCCCACCGGGGGCGTGATGACGCTGGACGACTGGCGGCCGATCGCTGATCTAGCCCGCCGCCACAACCTGGTCGTCATCTCGGATGAGATCTACGCCGAGCTGACGTACGGCCGGACGCATGAGAGCATCGCCTCACTGCCTGGGATGAAGGAGCGCACAATCGTCATCAGCGGCTTCTCCAAAGCATTCGCCATGACCGGCTGGCGCATCGGTTATGCCTGCGGTCACCCTGAGCTCATCGCCGCCATGCTCAAGATCCATCAGTACACCGCCATGTGCGCGCCGGTGTTAGGCCAGATCGCGGCGATCCAATCCCTGCGGTACGGATTGGCGGACAAGGACGAGATGATGGACTCGTTCAACCGTCGCCGTCGGCTGTTTGTACAGGGGCTGCGGCAAATCGGCTTACCGTGCCGCGAACCGCAAGGGGCCTTCTATGCCTTCCCGTCCATCGCCGAGACGGGGCTTAGCTCCGAGCAGTTCGCGATGCGCCTGCTGAAGGAAGTTCATGTTGCCGCCGTACCCGGCCACGTGTTTGGATCGGGCGGAGAAGGGTTCCTCCGCTGCTCGTACGCCGTGTCCGAAGCGAAGCTGGAAATGGCGCTGGAGCGAATCGACCATTTCGTTCGTTCACTCTGAACCAAATACTCGGCTGGAGATTTTTCGCAGCCGCAGGAGGTGGGCCCAGGTTCCTCCAGGCGAGCATTCTGATATGGAACAGCTTGCCTGACGGCTTGGCCCGTCCACGCAGCTGGTCGGCCTGATCGACGGCTCCCTGGCTCGGCAGCTTGCTCGGTCATCAACCGGGCGAGCACAACGCTCTTATTCCGCTCTTCACCGCGGCCGAGGCGAGCGTGAGCGTGCTCTCTGCGGGGCCGTTGCCTCGATCCTGCGCCCCGGCCACGCCGTGAGCTCCACCCCCGCCGTTTCCCGGACCAGCGATAATCGACTTAATCCCGCCTACCGTAAAGGTTCCCCGACCAGTAACACGATATTTCCGGCTTAGCCCCGTTTACGGTCATTTTATTTACTGAGGGAATATTCATTAATAATGAGGCTTACCTCATTTTAGCCCTTTTACTTATATTTCAAAGCAATCGCCATTTTCAATACGTTCAAATCACGCTCTCCTTCCAAATAAAGACGTTCCGCCTCTAGCAGCGTTACCTCCTCAAACCGAAAGGAATCACATGGTCTCAGCTGGGCGAATACGGGAATATCTACTGATGCAACCTGTGCGATTCGCAGATACCCGCCAGTGGTCTGCCTATCCGCAAGCAGTACGATCGGATTGCCATCTGGCGGCACCTGTACCGTTCCATTAGCAACAGCCTCCGACAGTATCTCCATCGGCGAATTCAGCAGCAGCTTCTCACCCTCTAACCGACAGCCCATCCGATCAGACTGCAACCCAATGCGATATGTTTTACTAAATACAGCCTGCCGGCTTTCGGGCGTAAACCTATTATAATGAGTACCTGGCATGGCGCGAATAATCGGTTCAGCAAAATTCCCTGCAATCGCAAAATGGCTCGCGTGCCAGTTGGGTGCTGCATAGCATCCAGATCCAAATCCCGCTCCAGCTTGCTCTGCCAGAAGCGCGCTCATTATCCGAGTAGACAGCTCATTAGGCTTGTTAATCAAAAGAACATCTCCTGCTTTCAATGTCCTTCCCTCAAATCCACCAATGACGCCGCGCAAATATGTGCTGCGGCTCCCCATAACTTCCGGCACGTCAAAGCCGCCCGCTACCGCTAAATAAGAGCGGCATCCAGACCGAGCTGCAGAAAATTTAATAACGACGCCCGCATCCGCAAGGACAGGCCTCCATAATGGCAGCGGCTGTCCATTTATGGTAACGGACATATCACCGCCACATACCGCTATTACGACAGCCTCTTGAATAAGCAGCTCCGTGCCAATTAGCGTCATTTCCAAGACAGCTTCAACTCCGTCATTGCCAACCAAGTAATTGGCTGCGCGTGCAGCCCCTGTATCCATTACTCCCGCCGCCACAACACCATATTGTTGAAAATGATATCTCCCTAAATCCTGTATGGTCGTGAGCAAGCCTGGCCGGATCACTTTGATGCTCATAGCTCACTATCACCATCCAAATAGAGATCATATTGTTCCTTCGTTATCGGCATGAATTTCACATAATCTCCTGCTCTTAGCAAGCTTGGAATAGACTGCTCCGGACGGAATAGCTCCAGCGGTGTCCTGCCAATCAGCTGCCATCCTCCGGGAGTTGAAATTGGATAGATGCCTGTCTGCCCGCCGGCAATTCCTACACTTCCTCGCGGAATAACTGTTCGCGGCGTTACATGACGAGGCGCTGCAATGCGCTCTGACATTCCACTCAAATAAGGGAAACCTGGCGCAAAGCCAATCATACAAACTAAGTATGTGCCGCCGCTATGTATCGTTATAACTTCTTCCTCACTCATTCCGTTATGCTCCGCTACAAAAGCAAGATCCTCGCCGAAATGCCCGCCGTAGCAGACTGGAATTTCAATTATTCTTCGTTCCACATCCGCGTCTGAAAGCTTGAGCTGCGAAAGCACCGTCTGCAGGCGCCCGCATACTGTTTCATAAACAGTAACATGCTCCCACTCCATAGGAAGACGACTTTTCAGCACCTCAAACGGATTATAATGAACAGTAACCGATATGAATGCAGGTACACATTCTATCATTCCGCGAAATGGTCTTTGCTCCAAATAAGAGATTATAGCAGTCACTTTTCGTTGGAGCGACTCTTCCATCACTTCGCCTAAGCGAATGATAACGGCAGCATCGCCTAGAGGAAGTAATTCATATTCGAGAGCACTATGCGATAAAGGAAATGGATTTTTCAAGTCATCCCTCCGCTTTTTGCACAGAAATTCCTGCATGTTTAAACGCTGTTCTCAGCCCAATAATATGCTCCATTGCATGCGGTGTATCACCATGCACGCAAATCGTATCTGCCTTCAAGCCAATATCGGTCCCTTGCCTTGTTCGAACGATTCCATCCTTAACGATTCGTACAGCTTGCTCTGCCACAAGTATAGGATCAATGATTACAGCTCCGCTCATCCCGCGCGCTGTAAGCGTTCCGTCCGCTTCATAGGAGCGGTCCGCAAATACCTCATTAACCGTACGCAGGCCGATTTTCTCACCTGCCCTAATGAGCTCGCTGCCCGCAAGACCAAACAATAGAAGCTGCGGATCGACTTTATAAACCGCTTCTACGATTGCATTGGCAAGAGGTTTGCTTTGAGCCGCCATATTATAGAGAGCACCATGAGGCTTCACATGCACCAATACTCCACCCTCTGACTTCGCAAATGCCGATACCGCTCCAATTTGATAAACGGTCATATCATACGCTTCCTGAGGCGTAATCTCCATAACACGCCGACCAAACCCCGCCAAGTCGGGAAGCCCGGGGTGCGCGCCTATCGCGACATGATGTTCAATCGCCAATCGAACCGTTGTCCGTATCGTCGCGGCGTCACCTGCATGAAACCCGCATGCAATATTGGCAGAAGTAATATGCTTCATTATTTCAATGTCCGAGCCTGGCTGGTACACCCCGAAGCCTTCTCCCATATCGCAATTCAAATCAATTCGAAGCAACTTCATCACCTGCCTTCCTACAATACTTATAAGTACTTATATAACAAAAAAAGCAGCGCCGGTCCAGCGCTGCTTTCTCATCTTATACTGTTAATTGTCCGTTCTATTCGCCGCCCATAAATACATATCGGCCAATAATAAGCACCGCTAAAATCCACATCAACCAATGAACCTTGTACTTACCTTTACCCRATACATTTGCAACCGTTGCAAGCAATACGTACGATACGATACCGAACGAAATACCGTTAGCAATGTTGTACGTAAATGGCATGAATGCAAGCGTCAAGAACGACGGAATCGCATAAACCATATCAGAGAAATCAATTTCTTTAACCGATTGCATCATCAGAACGCCTACAATAATAAGCGCCGCTGCTGTTGCCGCTCCCGGAACGAGTGCTACAATCGGTGAAATGAAAATCGCAAGCAAGAAGCAAACGCCAGTCGTTACTGCAGTCAGACCCGTACGTCCGCCTTGCGCGATACCGGACGAGCTTTCTACGAAAGCTGTTACTGTACTTGTACCAAGCATTGCGCCGCCGCTAACGCCGATAGCATCAACGAACATCGCTTTACCAATACGTTTCTTGCCTTCTTCTGGGTCTTTCATATATCCAGCGCGTGTCGCCGTACCTACAAGCGTACCGAAGGTATCAAACAATTCAACGAATGTAAAGGTAAGAATAACGGTTACGAGACCTACCTCGAACACACCCGCAAAGTCAAAGTGCCAGAAGTTGATTGTGGAGAAGTCTGGTACCCATGTTTGGCCAGTGAATGCAGCTTTAACATCAACCTGACCGGAAATAATTCCGATAACCGTTGTGCCAAGAATACCGAACAAAATCGCGCCTGGTACACGAAGCACCATTAGTACGCCAATCAAAAGCAAAGCAACAACCGTTAATACAACTGTGCCATCGTGGAAGCTGCCAAGCTGCATAACCGTTTCTGGACCGCTCACTGGTGTAAAAGCGCCTGCTTTAATGTCAGTGAAGCTTGAAACTGCAATTGTCATAATTCCGCTGTTTTTCAAACCGATAACGGTAATGAACAAGCCAATACCGACAGTAATCGCATGCTTCAGACTGTCAGGAACAGCTGTAATGAGCATTTGACGAATTTGTGTAAGCGTTAGAATAATGAAGATAATACCTGAAATAAATACAGCTGTCAGACCCATAGCTGGTGAAATGGGAGAATCCGTCGCCGCCGAAGCGATAATGACAGAAGCAAAATACGCATTTAACCCCATGCCCGGCGCAAGCGCTACTGGGAAGTTAATGAACAAACCCATCGCGATTGTGAAAATACCGGCAGAAAGCGCCGTAGCTAGAAATACGGCTGTCCAGTCAAGACCTGCTGGAGTAAGTATGATTGGATTGACGGCCAATATGTATGCCATCGTCATGAAAGTCGTCAGCCCCGCCATAATCTCTGTTCTGACATTTGTTCCGTGTTCCTTTAAGCGAAAGAAACGTTCCATTTTGATTTCTACCTCCCAAAATTGTGGTGGAACAAACAAAGAAGCCTAGAAAAAAATGCGAATATCGCATCTCTCCTAGGCTCTGCAAAAAGGGGAAAAGTAAACTTGCAGGACCGATGCAAGCTTTTCCGCCAATTTCGTAGCCAGGTCATTTACGGTGACCGAGTAGAGACTCTCAAGCCGATTCTTGAGATTATACGAAAAGATATGCTGTTGTTGTTTTCCGTTTTTAATATTAAAGAGAATATGTCTGTTTTGTCAACAACTTTCGCAAATTACACGAACATTATTGGCATTAATTCTCCAAAATATTCGCATTTTACGCAAGAGGCTGTGACTATCCTCCTATTACACTTGAAAAAAACGGGGCAAATAAGCTTTATGCGCTATTTGATAAACGAGTGAGCTCAGAGGAGTCTGTCGATATATTGTGGCTGTTAAATGTATAAAGCCATCATCTTCGACCATCCTAAAGATAGGAGGTGAAAACAATGGCTAAAGATGTACTTTGCGAAGTAAACTCATGTAAGTATTGGGCACCAGGCAATGCTTGTAACGCTTCATCGATTTACGTTGTGAACAATCGTAATAGACAAGCTTCAGATTCAGGGGAAACGGATTGCAAAACCTTCGAACCGAAAATTTAGGGTTTTCGTTCGAGATTATAGCTTATGGATTAAGGATTAGGCATCCTTCGGGATGCCTTTTGCCTTTGTAATAACTTTCTGTCTGTATTATAACCTAATATGAGAATTATTATCACTGAGCTGACATTTTTATTTTCATTAATTAGTTAGTTAGCTGATCGCGAGAATTTTATCGGATATAAAATTTAATACTCATTCATAAGTTTAAAATAACATTTGACATTTACTATTGATGTCTGTAAATTGAATTTGTAATTCATATAAATTTGATGGGCTTAGGGGGAATTGAGTGATGGATAAAATTGATAACAATTTACTTTTAGCTATTGAAACAAACTGGTTCAGCTTTGTCACTGCTATGTTTGTATTCGCAATTCTATATTTCTTGGCACGTAAAAGAGTCGGATTCGGTACACGGGTGCTTATCGGACTCGCAATTGGTATAGCTGTAGGCATTTTCTTTCAGAGTCTGGAAAACTTCGAGTATAAAGCAATCACCACATTCGGCAGCATCTATGTCAGCCTGATTCGGATGCTTGTTATTCCGCTTGTGTTCGTACTTGTACTGAACAGTATCTCTTCCTTAACAAGCCTGGATTACTTACGCAAAATCGGCTTCAAAACATTCGCCTGGTTCCTTGGAACAACCGCTGTTGCTTCAATAATCGGTTTATCGGTTGCTCTACTAATGAATCCGGGAAAGGGCATTCAACAAGCCGTGCCTGAGGGCTTCACTGCGCGTGAAATCCCTACTTTCTCAGAAGTTATATTGGACCTTGTACCGTCAAATCCATTCAATGAAGCTGCTACTGGAAAAGTCGTACCATTGCTTATTTTCGCCATTTTCTTAGCGGTTGCCATCATTAAAGTAGGCTCTAAAAATGCTGAAGCCGTAAAGCCTGTACGTGATGTTATTCAATCGTTAACACAAATTCTGCATCAGGTTGTAAAATTTGTTATCCGCTTGACTCCTTATGGTGTGTTCGCGCTAATTGCCGGAATGACGGCCCGTTATGGCTGGGATACTCTGCAAGAACTCGGCAGCGTGATCATCACCTCCTATGTAGCCATGATTATACATTTCGTCCTTGTGTTTGGTGGTCTCGTGCTGTTTGTGGCGAAGGTTAATCCTCTTCGTTTCTTCCGCAAAATCTACCCGACAATTGCTGTCGCATTTACGACTCGAAGCAGCTATGCAACGCTTCCAGTCAATTTAGAAGTCATTACGAAGCGTCTGCATGTCTCTCCTCGAATTGCAAGCTTCGTAGCTCCGCTAGGCGCATCCGTCAACTTCAACGCTTGCGGCGGCATATGGCCAGCTATTGTTGCTGTATTTACGGCACAAGTGTTTGACATCACCCTAACAGGGACAGATTATATTATCCTCGTCTTAGTTAGCGTTATCTCTTCGATTGGTGTTGCCGGTGTACCAGGACCTGCTGTTATATCTACGACTGTCGTGTTAACGGCGCTCGGTTTACCACTCGAAGGAATTGGCATCGTAGCGGGCATAGAAGCACTCATCGATATGGGCCGTACTGCCGTGAATGCAACAGGAACAACGGTTACTTCTCTACTCGTTGCAAATTCTGAAGGTGAGTTTGATCGCGATGCATTCAATAAAAAAGATGAAGAAGATATCGTATTGAACGCTGTGTAAGGTAAGCATCATAAGGCCTCTCCTTTTTGGGTTGAGGTCTTTGCTTTGTTCAGGCATATTGTTTTATAACTGTTTTTTACCTACTTTTAAGGTTCCGGAAATTATATGATGGAGCTAAAAAGTTAAGAGGTAACATTATGTACAATCAACCGACTGCTTTACGTTCTGTTGTAGACCCTAGATATTTGGCGTATTATTTGAGTGATCAATATGACATCGGACAATGGAGTGAATGTTTATATTGGCTTAGAGGGTTAAATGATACCTATAGATTGCGTACTTCTCAAGGATTTTATATCATTCGTGTGTACCGTCAGGAGATCAAGGAAAGCGATGTTTCCTACGAGCTATCCTTATTAAATCAACTAAAAGCTCAATTAAACTCCGAACATACTAAGGTAGCTGAACCAATCGTAAAAAAAGACGGCAGCTGGTATACCGTACTGGATGCTGCGGAAGGTAAACGAATCGCTGTCGTTTTTCGCTATATTGAGGGTACAGAGAACGGACTGCAGGATGAGGAGTCATGTTTTGCATTCGGCCAGTCTGCTGCTGAACTACACGCAGCAATGGACCAAGTCGCTGTAGATCAACCTCGTTATGACTTAGATACTCATTTTCTGATTGATCAATCATTAGATCGAATTGTAAACTACATTGGCGAGATGCACGAAGCTACACGTTTTCTACAGCAATTTGCTTGTAATCTAAAAGAACGGATAGTCGCTGCTGCTAAACAAGGATTGGATTGGGGCATATGCCACGGTGATATGCATGGAAATAATAATGCAATAGAGGAAAATAAATATTTTACTCATCTCGATTTTGAATGGTCTGCAAAAGGCTGGCGTGCCTATGACCTCGCACAAGTCCGAGCCAGGAAACGGCAGCATGCGGATAAGCAAGAACCGCTTTGGAATGCTGTTATGTCGGGATATAGATCGATTCGAGCATTTTCAGCCCAAGATGAATTGGCGGTTGAACTGTTTGTACTAGCTCGAAGGTTTTGGGTGATGGGTCTTGATGTTGCTTTTATCAGTGATAACGGTGCCATTGATTATAACGAGGACTGGTTGGAAGGTTTTATTAGTGAGTTTCGTAAAAGTCATATTGTATAGTCTAAAAGCTGGCACCGGTACTCGATCGGTGTCAGCTTTCTTATTTTAATAATACCAACTCTTTATCATTCCTAGCGCTCAAATGAATGGCTACGATATCTTTTGCTGGTTTATATTTTCATTCAAACATCATTTCCAATTCTTTATTAATCGATCTACAATTAATTCGGAAATATAAACACTAACAGCAATAAACAATCCAATAATAATTGATTTCGTCATAATACCTCCCAAATAAATCATATAGGAGATACTGACAATAATATGAACGATGATAAGAATAGGTTTACTCGTAATTTTTATTGTATTTAACACTAATTTCGAAATGATGCATAACACTACGCCTATTCCTAACAAAAGTGAAAAGCCTAAACCGAACATAATAAAGTAATACAATTTTGAATACATAATTGCAGATAAAACACTTGAAATAAACGTTGCCATAAACATCTCAAGTAAAATTTTTTTAATTAGTTTCATAGGAAAGTGTCCTTTTGTTGTTCTATTGTTATATAAATTTTCAAATCCGCCAATCCCTTATGGTTAAAATTCAAAAAGAACTTTTTATTTTATTAACACCAACCAAATCGTATCGAGTTACGTGAAGGATCAAAGCTTCCTCTTCTGTTAACTCCTTTCCTAGCTCTTTTTCATTGAATAAAATAATCCCGTTAGTTGATTGTATAGCACTATATTTTTTTTCTTTACTCATATCGTCTGCTAGATGCTCCCAATCAATGGGCTAATTAGTGCCTGAGTAATGAAATGGCCCAAATAAACAATAGTAAAATGGCTTAATTGTCCGCGAGGTACCCCTAAAATTCAAGCTTCCATAAAAAGCAGGAGTGAAGCAGCAAAGAACACGGATATATCGTTTGTGGAAGGTAGAAAATCACACTACAGATTCCAGAGAGAACAATATACTAGACCTAAGTAGTAACTTCAAATTTAACTATTCTATTATTTCTCTTTTGAGTGAAATTAAGACCCTGTGAGGCTTCAACATGATCATAAGAAAAAGGGCGTTCTTAACTCCCGAAGAGCGGGAGCGCTGAACGTCCTCTTACTGATTGAAGGCCGAAGACTAGTCGAGCTTATCTTTCAACTCACCGATCTTCTCCTGCGCTTCACCCTTAGCTTTAGAAACATTGCCTTTTACTTTATCACTTAGTCCTGAATCAGCCATGTGTTCTCAGCTCCTTTGTATGGTATATCCATATATCCCCCTATCAAGCAAGGATTCAAACAGGATCTTGCGAACCTGGCTAGCTCCGCTTCTGATCGCATTCAAGATTCTAAGCTGATTGAGTAGCTGCTGCGAGACACAAACAGAGCGGGATGCTTGATATTGTACAAGCATCCCGCTCTGTTCTTATGGGTTATTAGGAAGCTACCACCTCGGAATATTACTTTCCGATTTTGATCTCTCCGGATAGCTCCGCTGTTAGATTAATCAGAGGGTCACCTGTAGGTTCATTTCCGTTCCAAACCTGGATGGATACGGCTTCTTTTTGTCCTTTTCCACCCTCCGATATGATCAACCGCACGGTATAATCCTCACCATCTACTCTCTTCGTGCCTTGCAGATACGCGCTACCTTCAGAGACAATTACCCAATCCACAGCTGTTACATCCACATCAAAACCCTTCGGCTCAACGTGCATTCTCCATCTATCTTTCTTCTCCGGACTCAGCTTAACATCGAAATGCAATTTGTTCCCGATGCGCCCGAACATATTGTCAGCCGGCAAATGGATAAAGCCATTAATCTTCACTTCTATGTCAGTCTTATTATTTACTGCCACGTCGGTAACCGCAGACGCGTTCATATAGTACCCATTCTCCACAAGCTCCGTACGAACTTCGTACAACCCTGCAGGCAACGACACATTGACGGATACATTCCCTTGACTGTCGGTTCTATATATTTCCTGTAAACCTGGTACAACTACAGGCACTATTGAACCATCCATCCTAATGGACCGAACAATGAACCTGATCGGCAATCCATCTAGCTTGCCAAGACTTCCGTCCTGTTCTTGCTGTACTTGTGCGGCGAGAAGCAGAGTACCCGTCTCGACTGCCTGACGGTCACCCGTATAGGCTATGATTGCGTTCTCCTTACTCACCGTCAATTGTGCTGTGTTACTTGCACTACGCAGGAACTTGCTTTCATTCTGCATATGCACAGCGTTGATGACGTTATGCCCGTTGGTTGTATTAGTTGTACCGATTGCCACAGTGTACATTGCAGTTGCCTGCCCTTGCGCATCTGTTTGCGCCGTAGCCACAACCTCTTCGTTCACTTGGAACGTGATTGTTGCGTCGACTATAGGGGCACCGCTTCGATCCATTAACTTGGCATTAAGCTGCGTAGCGTCACTATATCCCCCCACCGCGTTGTCGACTGTAAGAATCGTGCTCGTATATAGGCTAAAATGGATCTCTCTTGTAGCAGTGTTACCGGCTTTGTCCACGGCCGTTACAGATAGTGTGTGAGCACCGGCTGCGGTTACGGCAGCACCTTCCACCCACGGCTCTCCATCCAGCAATACAGTCAACTGTTTCACACCGCTGCCTTGATCCGATACAGCTACGGTCGGCGTAACAGTGTCTGTATAATCTTTACCCTCAGCCACCCCGTCAATCGTAATGGTTGGAGCGGTTTGATCTGCCTGCACGGTTACAAGAGGTAATTCAATAGCTTTGCTTTTACCGAGACCGATCACATGTGCATAAACATTATAATTATGCGCACCTGCTGCAGGACCTGGAATCGTCACGGTTACTGGTGTATCCTCACCCGCACCGCTCGCTTGGGCCACTATGAGGTCTCCCTCTTTAACCACAATCGTCGAACCGTTCGTTGCAGTCACATTGAAAGTAATATCCGTTCCCTCGGTTATATTAGTAACAGGTTCTCTTCGCAACGTTAGCTCAGTGCGTTCCTCTGGGGCAACTACGGTAGCTACAGATGCATTGTCCACATAGGCGGATGCAACAAAAGCTGTTGCTCCAACCATAATCAATCGAATGAATTTGGCTCCAGCCGGTGCTGGAGTCGTAAGAGACATATTACCCCATTGATTAATCGTTGTCGTTACTTCCTTGCTCATCGTAATACCTGGAACGACTGCCATCTCTTTACCCGTTGCGTCATGGTAACGAACTTGCATAATGGGACGATTGGAAGAGCGGCCTGGTGGATTGCTGGTACGGAATACATCCATGGATGAAGTATATGTTCTTCCTCCAATCACAGGAACTAACCCAGAATCTACCGCTACCTCCAGAGCAGTCTCATTATCAAACAGCCGCAGGCTCTTGCTCCCGCTCTTCGCCTGATCCGATGAAACTTCAATAGCGGCTTGCTTGCCAACGTGAGTCTCTGGCTTGCGGATCGACCAGCCCGCGATCGTACCGTTCGCATTCAGCGGCTGCTCAAAGCCGGCATTCACTACATCAAGTTCCTGTGTTACAGGACCTGCTGGCGGAGCATCCGTTATCATCTTCTTATATACTTGGACATTATCAAAGTAGGAGGTGCCAATCCAAGCTAGTGAGCAGAATAAGACCAATTTGCCTGTCACCGCGCCTTCTGGCGCTATCGAACTGAATTCTGCTTGGGCCCACTGCCCGCTCGGGGACGTGAAGTAGTTCGCTGGTGCCGGCGTTAATTTGATTTCCTTCCCTTCCGAATCGTAATATCTCATCGCAAAAATGGTTCGTCCGCTGTTCAGGTAAATATCAGCTTTCCCTTTATACTCCAAACCCGGGGTGACTGGAAACGGAATAGAGATAACACCCGTTTCTGCTTCAATCGAAGTATCCGTGATCTTCAAGCTGCGGGTACCTTCGTTCGATTTCTCGTTCGTTACTTCATAATTTGCAGCACTCGTATGAGATGCAAGCCGTTCCCAACCTGGAATTGTACCATCTTGATTTACTTCCTCGAAGTTGCCATTCACTACAGGAACCTCCACATCGACGTAAGTTGGTGGATTACCTGGAGTTACAGTAATTTTCTTCAATATGGCTGCTTCGTTGTAGTAAATGTTGCCATCTTTTCCTACGACCATAAGGTTGGTCTTGGTTCCAGGAATGGTTACATGCGCCATTGTTTTGGGATCCACAACCGTTACGGTACTGCCTAGAGTCGTGTACAAGAAGCCATCTTTGTCCCAACGCAGTTTCACCGGAACCCAATAGTGACCGAATACCCAATTGGTCGAAATAATCTCTTTCTGTTTAACAATTTCATAAGTATCTGGATTCATTGCGAACAGGGTACCATAGGCAGCCCCCCATAATAATCCATCCGGACCGAACGACAATCCGCCTATTGCCTTTGGCTTTACCCCACCTGCCTGCTGAATAGGTGGAGTAAACTCTTTTATTACTTTCTTCGTTTTAACATCCCAAACAAACATTTTTGCTTCTGGCGCGCTTGGTTCTATTCCTAAGCCACCCCATACCGTGGTAGATCCATACAATAAACCCTCGCCTTTGACCGCACCCTTTCTGTACGCAAGCCCCATGATACTCTGGTTCTGTACGACATTTCGATGAGTTTCCCAGGTCGAACCGTCGTAGATCGTAAGAGCACCACCTAGTTCACCCAGTTTCGGGATGGTTCCATTGAATAACAAATCATCACCCGTTACCATCACGAATGGACGATCTTGTTGATCCTCAATATGATGAATGATCTTCGGATTAATATTCAGTTCTAGTGGAAGAGTTGTATCTAGCTCATGTATAAAACTAGCCGGGTATACTCCAAACATCATTTTGTTACCATATGGAGCCATTCCCTCAGCTTGCCCCATACTGAACAACTCTTTGGTACCAGTCTCGATGTTATAGCGCGCTCCATAAGCACCCAGATAACCAGAACTGTATAACAAACCTTCAGGACCTAACTCCAAGGATTGTATAGATACGGGTGTTCCAGGTACAACGGGTTCAAAAGTTTTTACAGTATTGGTCGTAAAGTTCAGTACCGAAATCCCGCCATTAGTTAAGACCGTAGCAAGTGATTTACCGGGAAGTTCAGGATCATTCATCTCAACCCATCCCGGTTGGCGAAGGTACGTAGAGAATTCAAGATTAGTCGGTGTAATTTCTCGCGTTTCCAGATCGAATGTCTGAATTTTCCCTTCCATGCCTAAATACACTTTTCCATCCAGCTCTGGCGAGACGTGCATCCCTCGGTAATATCTATCGAGATCTTCCACCGATGACCACTCGGGCAGCCAAGCTTGAGCATCCAAATCATAAATGAGCAATCTCTGTGAACTCAATAGAATAAACATATAATTTCGCACGATACTAATGGAATAAAGTTGCATAACTTTTTCTTCTGTATACTGCGGAACGTTTGGAAAAGGAATGAGTACTTTACTGCCGTCGTTCGGGTTGACTTTATACAATTCACCGACGGCTCCAGTACCTGCATACAGATACCCATCATAGTAAGCTACCGCTCTTATATAATCCTTGCCCTCTGAAATCCGGCCAAATACGGTGAGCTTGTTTGCGGTAGTGTCATATTTGAAAATACTGGCTGTCGGAAATGTACCTCCGTAAATATTGTCATGTTCATCAACTGAGAGTCCGTATAATTCGCTTGCACCTGCTATGCCTGCTAGTCTCTCTGCTTGTTTAGTGACAGGGGAGTAGCGGTATAGTCCATTTTTTGAACCCATATATACTTGCCCTTTAGAATCGATCACATGACTGTTTGAACTGCCCCCTTCAGGTAACGGAACAGTGCGGATCAAGCTGTAATTTTCCATATCCACTACGCTAAATAGTCCCGGATCACCTGTTACGGTTGTGTACATAACCTGCTTGCCATCCTCTACTCCAAAAACAGCATCTGACGCTTTAGGTGAGGTGACCATTGGACCAATATCTTCTGGCGAAGAGAATAGCAACGGAACTACGGGAGTTGGTGCCGCCTCGACCGTTGTTTGGGGCAAGATGGGAACGAATAATGATATTCCTAAAATAGCGACCAACATTTTGGTCATCAGTTTACGCGACTTTTTTACGACCTGTTTGGATAACATTTTCTCAGCTCCTTATATAAAGATCTAACACTGAATGGTGACGCTTACAGAACGAGACGGTTTTTTATACGTCCTTCCTCAAATTACGGGAACGAATCCGGGATCTACTGCAACCACGTCCTTATAATCATCCTCCCTAGTGTCCGTCTTGACTGAAAACGATTTCATCGTGGTTCATATGTAGTATATGTAACTTTGTATTCATAATAGCATATGCATTTTTTTAAGGTCAATTGGTTTTTTGTAGTTCCAAAAAAAATAAAAAAAAAGCCTGAGTGAAGGAATACACCTTCGCCCAGGCCTTTTTTTGCTTACTTCTGCATCAAATAAGCTCCTTTTACAACTTCAACTGTTTATTGAATAAACGAATTAATCCCTCTTCATCGACCAATTCGGAAAAGTACTGTCCCAAGCAACCGCCCAGTATCTGTATCTCATCAAAAGACAGCTGCAGACGATCATGAGTCGCATAGTGGGGAATAAGCTCCCTATGGAGCTCGAGTCGTGCAGGCTTGTTCGGTAGTTCAGGCTGAGTCGTCTCCGTCACCCATTTATTCGATGGCAGACTGAACGAATGACGTCGGATGAAGGTCTGACTTTCTTCGGACAGCAGGAATTCCGCGAAACACTTGGCCTCCTCCTTTTGAGCGGACATTGCTCCTACCGCAATGCCAGTGGTCAGAAGCTGCGTGTCATGGGAGCGGGATTTGGGAAGCTGGGCAATATCGAACGGAAACTCTGCATCCCTTAATTGATTCAAACGATAATAGGTTGTGAGAATAACCGAGACCTTTTGCTGCTTGAACAGTTTCTCCGCATCATGCTCCCCGAACGACATCACGAGCGGGAACATCCCCTCTTCATGAATCAGCTCACGAAGGAAGCGCAATAAACTAAGCGCATCCGGGTCGGTGAGTGACAGAAGCCCCTCTTCGTCTCTCTGGAACTTCGCTTGATTCTGCAAGAAGAAGATCGGCCAACGCGTATAGGAGGATATGTGAAAGTACAAGCCGAAGCGGTTGGGGGCAGCGACTTTGCCCAGTGCTTCGCGCAGATCCTGCCAATCCCAGCTGCTGTCCGGCTCGAACAGCCGACGCTGCTGGAAATGTTCTTTATTGTAACAAAGCACTACTGGAGAAAAGATAAACGGCCTCACGGCTACTGTTCCCTCATCGGTTGCGAATAAGGCATTCAGGAAAGGATACACCTCTTGCTGAGGAGTAAAGTGTTCGAGCACATGCAGATTCTTAAACTCTTGAAAATGTAAATAATCCGTGTGATTCAATGTAATCACGTCCACAATGCCTGACTGCAGCAGCTGTTTCGTGCTTTCTGCCTGAAAGTATGGCAGCTTTAACTGCTCTATCCTGATGGAAGGGTGAGCCTTCTCGAACCTTTCAATTAGCTCGCCTATATTCGCTTCCTCATACAGCGAAGGGTAAACGCCGAAGCGAACTACCTTCTGCTGAGGCCTCGCAGCTACCTGGGTGCCAACTCTAGGAAGCTTGATGATGAGCCCTTCCTCTCTCAGCTTCTCCAATATAATGCGTACGGAATTTTTACTGAGTTGGAATTGGTCCGCCAAAGCCGTCTCCGCTGGCAGAAAATCGCCGGGCTTGTAAGTTCCGCTCACAATGTTCCGACGTATGGAACTCAGCAGCTCATTCAATCGATTCTGAAATGTATTTCGGTCCGGTTTAGCCATCTTACCTGCTCCTTAAAGCATGATTTAAAATCTCTTTTATATTCCTGACAACTCCTGGTTCATATATAGTATACAAAAATGATAGAATGATTACCACAACGCATAATATATAAACCAGAGTCTATCATTTCTCATACTCTCAACGAAGAAGGCTGCCCCTAGCAGATTACTCTGCTTCGGGACAGCCCCCTGTTGAATAGATTCCACGAGTATATTCACCAAACAAACCATTAAAATCTCCTGAGGTAACTACTCCATCTTTGCTTTTTGTAATTGGATTAAATTTATATAGGTTGTTAAACGCTCCTCCATTTATACTTATATATCCCTCATACGCTGGAGAGTCCACTGCTATAATCATAACTCAGACCAGTGTACCCAAATAAGCTGTCTGGACCCGGCCAGTTCAAGTCGGACTTTTTACTATCCAACATAACACCAAATTCGTCATAGTGGTAGCGTGCAGACACACGTCCGTCTTTCTCCGCAAGTCCGATTGTACTGCCAAGGGCATCCAGCAAATAACAGAGCGTCTTAGGCTGTAAACCCGGTTCCGCACCGCCTTCGCCTGGGGTTTGTTCCCAACCGTTGTTCGCATCATAAGCTGGCAGATAGGTCATGCTCAGACGTTCGCCACCTGCACCGTACACATGCGATTGTTTCCACTTCGTGCTGTCTGCCTCCGTTACTCGCAGTGGTTCAGGCAGCGCTAAACTGACGTCATTGGTGTAGTAGAGTTCCCAATGCTTTTTCTTTTGCTGTTTCTCCCTACCATCACGTTGACCGCCCGGATGCATATCCGGATACTCTTCATCGGTCTGACCGCACTTCTTGGCTAACCCCAGCGGAACAAACCCAGGCGGCACTACATGGCAATTGGATGAACCATTGCCGTTCCAATTTCCGTTACTGTTACTGATTCCGTTGCCGTTGCCATTGCCATTACCGTTACAACTTTTGACGGATTTGCCGCTTGTATTATAGAGACGAGGGAATCTGTGGCTAACCTTTAACACATTGCCTTCCCTTTGTGAAATGTTCAGTTAAGTCCTGACAATATAATAGTCGGGCTATCCTTCCAATTAGTTGCGAAATAACTTTTTGGTAGTTGAGATAGAAAATAACGCAAGAAAACGAAGATAACAAAAAACAGGTCAATCATGGTGGTATCTGACCATAATCTACCTGTTAATCGCAACGTTATTGCGTTATTTAGGCTATAAAATTATTTTTTTTGTAAGTACAAACTAAATGAAAAGTTCTTTTGAGCTTAGCCACTCGATTCATTCGGCACTGGGTGGGGCTATTGCTAAAAAGACAAAAAGAAACCACATAGAGTATATACTCACATGTGGCTAGAAAAATAAGTCTTATTTTAACAATTCTAGTGCTTCTTCAAGAAGTTCATTTTCAGTATTCTTCAATTTCGATTCAATTATGTTTCTACATTCCTCTTTTTCATCGTATGAAAGTTTATCTGCAACAAGTTCAAACAATAAAAAAGATTGCATACTAACTTCGATACTAGTGTCATCAATAAAACTTGTTATAGTCCCTATATGAGCAATATAATCAAGATTTTCTAATGCATATAACAATGTCCCCCTACTTCCTTTAGTTTTAGAATTTATTAAAATTTCAATCAAAGGATCAACTGCTTCATTATTACCAATATCAGAAAGAGCAATAGCAATTTCATTTCTTAATAATTTGTCTTCTGTATTTTTTAAGTACTTTATTAATACAATCAAATATGCCTCATCTTTAGTTTCACCAATAAATTTAACTATCTTGATAGCATCTTCAATATTACCTTCATAGATATAACTTTCTAATTTTTGAATTATCACTAAACCACTCCCCTATTTAACTTTAGGTTTACCAATTAAAGTCCAGTAATCATAGATTGTTTTTATTTCATCCTTATTGTCGAAATTATTATGCTTTTCTTGCAAATATCTCTTTAGCAGCAATTACTTGAGCAATTTGATGATAACCTGCTACCAATGTGGATTGGATAAATGCTGACAGTTTCGGACGTTTGATATCCCATACCTTCCTCCTCAATAAATTCCGACCTATCATCCTACAAATAAGTCAATGCTTTAATCATTTATCTTATCGCTCTCAACAGTCAACAGATAATTAATAATTCTAATTATCAAATAAAAGTTTCCACCATCACCTTACTCACCTACCTGAATTATTTACAGTAAATAATTTACGTGTGCTCCCTCCACTTTTTTCCTGCCTAACATCAAATATTTCTTGATTAACGAACAATTCTTTTATTATTTTATTCTGTTTATTTACATAATAATAATTAACATCTCTCCAACCATATTCAGGCTCTGTGTTTGAGACAGATAATACTCCGCTCACAGGTATATAAAATAAAACTCTCCTATTAATCGAATTTATTTCCACCCCGTTAGGTTGGTTATATCTAATCTCAACTTCACCTTCAAAATCATTTGGAATAAAATATACATGATTAGGTTTAGTTAATTTAACAATTGTAAAAACTAGAAATAAGACGATCATCAGAATTGAAACAAAAAGTAGCCCCTTCTTAATATCCTCCACCTCCATCAGAATTCAGTAATTATTAAGCTTTCTCTTGTTAAACCAAATAAATCATTCGGGTTTGATCCTAGTACATATGGATTAGAGTCATCATATAGTTCAGCTTTCCCCTCTCCAACTTTAACAAATATCTCATACGCAGGGAATAAATCTCTAGTTCCTTTTAAATTCACTTTACCCTCGGGATTCACACTAAAATAATATTCATAGTTTATGTCCGGTCCGACCTTAAATCCAAACATTTTGGCCAATGGGTTTGAAGCACTTATAGTTGCTTTAAACGTAATAATACCGTTAGCATCCACTTTAACATTTTCCATTGCCATTGTTTTCGAATTAATTACCTGCGTTTTTTCTTTAGTTTTTTCAACTTCACCCGTCTTGTTATCACGTATAACCTTATGGGTGGTGCCCATTTGATTCACAACTGTTACAGTTCCTTTTTCTGTGTCTATCGTAAACTCCTGAGAGGTACGGAATGCTTTTGAACTATAGTCGGTCATTACACGATTGTCTCCAAGATAGTAAGTAGTATTGCCAAACATATTTTCAGTAGGCACTGGCGACTTTATCTCTTTATAAGGTAAGTATGTTCTTGAAGTTACCTCTACAATTATATTACCGCTAGGATCAATATATTTTAATGGATTATTATGCACATACGCAAAAGTATTCTGACTTTGCGGATTCCATGTGTCCCCTTTATACGTATCCTCACTTATAAACCGTCCTAACTCCGGCTGGTAATATCTTGCTTAGGCATAGAAGAGCCCGCTGGTTTATATTTTCATTCAACATCATTTCCAATTCTTTATTAATCGATCTACAATTAATTAGGAAATATAAACTCTAACAGCAATAAACAATCCAATAATAATTGATTTCGTCATAATACCTCCCAAAATAATCATATAGGAGATACTGACAATAATATGAACGATGATAAGAACAGGTTTTCTCGTAATTTTCATTGTATTTAACACTATTTTCGAAATGACGCATAATATTACGCCTATTCCTAACAAAAGTGAAAAGCCTAAACCGAACATAATAGAGTAATACAATTTTGAATATATAATTACAGATAAAACACTTGAAATAAACGTTGCCAAAAACATCTCAAGTAAAATGTGCGTACAGCCCTTTTACAGAAAGTTTCATACAGGGCTGTTCGATTGGGCTTAGCCGCCCGCTTCATTCAGCACTGGGTGGGAGTAAAAAAGACAAAAAGAAACCACATGGAGTATAAACTCGCATGTGGCAAGAATTGCACAAATATATTTTTTATGATAAAGAGTTAAGTTCCCCTCTCATTTCCTCCAATTTTCGGAGGTATTCTTTAATCAGTGGCTCATCGTCAATTTTCTCTATTTTCTCAGGACGAACATTTAATAAGTACTTTACATACACATCAAGAATACTTTTCTGTATCTTCGATGGTTCTCCGGTTAGCTCTAAATCGGAAAATTTGTTTAATTTGATCGTTTCCTCTTTTGTAAACCTATCAGCATGTCCAATAGCATCCACAAGTATATCGATAATTTCAACGGCCTTTTTTATAAATTTTTTATCTGAATCATTACCCGTTTGTCCAAATAAAATTGACATTGCGACTATTATCAATACTTTTTTCACAAAACTATCACCTTCCTATTTGTAAACTCTCTTACCTAATACGTCGGCCGGGAATCTTTATCCGCTTGATACCATTATCTCCAAAATACGCCTTCTCTATATAAGCCTTTGCACCTGCCGTAGTTACATTAATCCTTTTATCATCTTTATAATAGTGGAATGAATAAACAATTTTCCCTTTATCAACTGACTCCACTTTCATTTTCAAACTTCCATGAACGTCAATATTATCAATATCATTTATCTGATGTCCCCTCTTGAGATCACTCCTTACAGACTGATATTTCCGTAATTGTTTCTCTGCATTCTCGTATTTTCCATCACTACTATCCCCAAGCCCCTTGCTCCATTTCTTGGGCTTCACTTCCCAAAGCAGACTACCCGATACAATATCCGCCCAGTAATGCTTATTCGGTAACCATTTAACTTCTTCCTCTATATGATATTCTAATTGCGTATTCATTCCTGTGGCGGCTGCAATTTGCTTAGCCGCTTGAATCTGAGCGATCTCATGAAATGCTGTGTAAATAGAATCATCACCATTAGCTTCTATTACTGCAATTGAAAGTTCCGCATTAGTGTATTGCGTTCCATCTTCTTTTCCACCGATAAAATCCGATAGAAACATATTTAGCAGTTTATGTGCCATGTGACCAGAGGGATCTGTATGGATCAATGGATTATTATGCACATACGTATAAAGATTCTGACTGAGAGGATTCGTCAGTTCCCCTTTATACGTATCCTCACTTATAAACCGCCCCAACTCCGGCTGGTAGTAACGTGCCCTTGCATACGTGAGTCCACTGCTATAATCATAACCCAGACCCGTGTACCCAAATAAGCTGTCTGGACCCGGCCAGTTCAAGTCGGACTTCTTACTGTCCAACATAACACCAAATTCGTCATAGTGGTAGCGTGCAGACACACGTCCGTCTTTTTCCGCAAGTCCGATTGTACTGCCAAGGGCATCCTGCAGATACCAGAGCGTCTTAGGCTGTGTACCCGGTTCCGCACCGCCCTCACCTGGGGTTTTCTCCCAACCGTTGTTTGCATCATACGCTGGCAGATAGGTCATGCTCAGACGTTCGCCACCTGCACCATACACATGCGATTGTTTCCACTTCGTGCTGTCTGCCTCCGTTACTTGCAGCGGTTCAGGCAGCGCTAAACTGACGTCATTGGTGTAGTAGAGTTCCCAATGCTTTTTCTTTTGCTGTTTCTCCCAACCATCACGTGGACCGCCCGGATGCATATCCGGATACTCTTCATCGGTCTGACCGCACTTCTTGGCTAACCCCGGCGGAACAAACCCGGGCGGCACTACATGGCAATTAGCCGATCCATTGCCATTTCCGTTACCATTGCCATTTCCGTTACCATTGCCATTGCCATTGCCATTGCCATTGCCATTGCCATTTCCGTTTCCGTTTCCGTTTCCGTTTCCGTTGCCATTGCCACCATTACCATTACCATTACCATTACCATTACCATTACCGTTACCGTTACCATTACCATTACCATTACCATTACCATTACCATTACCGTTGCCGTTACCATTACCATTACCATTACCATTACCATTACCATTGCCGTTACCATTACCGTTAGGGCCATGGGCATAATCAATCGTCATTTTCATCCGATTGCCGTCACCGTCATACGCATATCGCGTCATGTCGCCTTGGCTGTTGATTTGTTCAATTAGTCGGCTTGCTCCGTTCCATACATAGCGCTCAACTACTTCTGATTCGGACCATTGCGGTTCACTCAAAGCAGTCAAAGAGTCGATGTATGAGTCATCTGCCAAGTTTGGATCACCAGACTCATTGCCATTGACCGGTTCTGCCGGATCATACACAGATGACGTTACTGACATCATCGTGTCCAGTTCCGGAAGTTGTAGATTCTTCTGCATAACCTGCAGCAGATTACCCCTAGGGTCATAAGTGTAGTCTTTCATCTCACTGCCATTCGTCCATTGCAAGAGACGATCCGCTGTATCGTACGTATAGGACTCGGTATCGGTCACATCCCCCCATACGCTTGTTTTAGCAAGTCGATTCCCTACCGCGTCATAATGGTAGTTAGTGGATACCGATAGGTCCGCTGCCAAGCCGTTCTGCGTCTGGACGCCTACTAGTTGATTCAACGCATCATACGCATAGTCCGTTATTACACGTTCCTGACTGTCGTTCTCGCCTGCATCATCCTCATCATTGCCGTCCGAGAGACGCCCACTCTGAATCCGATTGCCTACAGGGTCATAGGCGTACGTTAATTGCTCCATCACTTTACCAAATTGATTCCGATGGCTCAGCTCAAGCAATTGTCCTGCATCGTCATAGCGGTAGTTGCTTTGCCCCATGGTTGGCAGCCCCTTGGAGATGAGCATGCCCCGTGCATCGTAAGCGTAGCTTGTGACTCTGCCCTCCGCATCCGTGACAGCCGTCATTCGGTCTAGCAAATCATATTGATAGCTGACAGTAGTGGCGTCTGGATATATGACTTTGCTCCGCTGCCCGGTAGGCGTCCATCCGTATTGAACCGTCTGTTGATACGGATCGGTCACTGCTGTCAAACGGTTCAACTCATCGTAAGTATACGATGTCGTGCCCAGCTCATCGGTCATTAGCGTCCTGCGGCCGGCTGCGTCGTATTCGTAGCCGACTTGCTTACCGTCCGGATAGAGAACGCCCGTTAGGCGGCTCAACAGGTCATGGTTATATTGGGTTGTTTCACCATCTGGCAGCTTCATGCCCGACATATTCCCAAGGCTATCGTACATCAGCTCTGTCATGCGCTGCTCTGGACCGATCTCCCGGATCAGTTGGCTGTTCAGGTTATATTCATAGTTCGTCATGCGCCCGAGGGCATCCGTCTTCGACGCGATATTACCCATGGCGTCATAACCGTATAACGTCGTAGCTCCCAGCGCATTGGTCACTCTATTAAGCTGTCCGAGAGGATCGTAGCCATATTCCGTTTTCTGATCCTTAGCGTCCTTCAGGACCGTTAATGAACCTCGGGAGTCGTAGGCCATCTCTGTTAAATGACCAAGCGGATTGATCAAAGAGGTCACCCGTCCGAGCGCATCATAGCGATAAGTCGTCGTTTTCCCTGCTTCGTCGATGGAGCCGGTTACCCGGCCAAGCTCATCCCGGGTCATCTCGGATACTTGTCCGAGCGGATCTGTTATCTTCACAAGCATGCCGCGAGGGTCGTAATCGAGCTGCCACATCGCGCCGCTTGGGTTCACGGTCCGGATCAGGCGATTGGCGCTGTCATACGTATAGGCCGTCTTCTGCCCTAGTGCATCTGTCTGCTCAAGCAATCTCCCCAATGCGTCGTAATTGTATCCGACAGCGTGGCCCAACGGATCAGTTTCCTGTGTCAATCGGCCGGCTGCATCATAGCTCATCAGCGATATGCCGCCTTCTGCATCAGTCACCTTCAGCGGAAGATTACGTCCATCGTATTCGATTCTAGTTTCACCGCCGTTCGGGTCGACGAATCGTGTCACATTACCGTTATTGTCATACTCGTAGAGGCTCACACTTCCCTCCGGTTCGGTGATCGACTCAAGACGATTGGTCTCGTTATAGCTGTAGACCGTTTCGGCTCCGTTCGGACTGATTACTTTCGTCTGGTTGCCTACGGCATCATACTCGTATCGCGTTACATTAGCCAAAGCATCAGTCACTGCTATCACTCTTGCGAAGCTGTCATAGGTGTAGACAGAGCGTGATCCCGCCGCATCAGTGTAGCCGGTCAGGTTGCTATCCTTGTCATATTCAAACCGTTCAGTGTTTCCAAGTGCATCGATCTGTGCGGTGATCCTATCCCGCGGGTCGTATTCCATTTGCGAACGCTGTCCCAACGCATCCAACAAGCCAGTGACGCGGTGAAGCGGATCGCGGATCATCTCTTGACGATTGCCAAGCGGGTCCGTGATAAAGCGAGCAAAGCCGTACTCATCATTCTGGATACTCGTGGTTTCGCCGTTCGCGTTCGTAACGGATAAAGGGATACCTCGTCCGTCCACCGCTATACGGGAAACACCGCCTAGCGCGTCAGTAATCTCGATTAGGTTGCCGTTACCGTCATAACCAAGCGACGCCTTATGTCCGAGTGGATCGACGATCTCTTCCGGCAGATTAAAGGCGTTGTAACGGATTTCCGTCTGGTAGCCTTCCGGGTCCTTGGCACGAATCAGATTTCCTGAATGATCGTACATGTAATCCCAGACCTTGCCGCTCCGGTCTGTCATTACAATCAGGTTATCGTGCTTGTCGTACATGAAACGCTCGGTTGTCCCATCCGCATAGGTCATTGCCGTTTTACGGTAACGCTCGTCATAATGATAGACGGTCTGCCGCCCAAGCGCATCCGTCGTCACGGTCTGCATCTGTTCGGGGTCATATTCGATGCTACCCCAGATGCCCGCGAAATCCCGCTGGCGCACGACTCTGTCCTGCTCATCGTATTCATTAATGAGCGCGACCGTTTCATTCGGATTTTGTATTCCGGTTATGTGGTGCTCATCATCATATTCATATGCAATCTTTGCCCCATCCGGGAGAATCATCGCCGTTAAATCATGATTAACGGCATCATATTCATAGGCCGCATAGCGTCCGGAATGATCGGTCACCCGTGAGACTTTCCCTCCGTTGCCATAAGTGAACGTCAGCTTTGCGCCATTCGTCTCTACATCAGTAAGCAGGCTTCCCAAATAAGTAAGCTGAATCCTATTACCGTTTGGATCTTCAATCCGGTACAACAGTCCGTCTTTACGATAGGTGTAGGACCATCTCTGCGGTGTTTGCTGGATGTAAGTACCATCCTGATTTTTTACAAGTGTATCGTATATGCCGTTTTGCCCTGCGTACTGCCCATTTCCTACTGACTCAAAAAGATGGCTTGCACCCTCCGGCGATACCGCATAGATGATACCGTTCTCCCGGAACTCCAATCTTCCCTCATAAGAATGATGCCAACCTACGCCAAAGTCACCGTCATAGCTGTCTCTGCTATGATACGTCAGCGTAAGGTCAAGCGGCAAGACTGCCTGAACGCTCAGATTCGAATGGCTGAACACGAAGTCCCCTGTTGCCAGGTTGATAGGGTCGAACGCTTTTGGAATCGGATATCCATTGCGATTTTTAAATTCATCATGAATTCGATCGTCGTCTTCCCTGCCAATCTCACCGGCTTGCCGCGGGTTCATGATCAGCAGGTTAACACCTTCATCGATCTTGCCATAGCAAACTTGATCGTTGCAATCCTCTACAGGAAATCCGTTGAAGCTGGCTATTTGGCCGATTTTCTCAACGATAGCTTCTTTCTCAATCACATTGTAATAATAGCTGGCCACAACCGCCCAGTTAATATTCCATGCTGGAGCCTTATACCTCAGCACCTTCAGCGCTTCCGATTTGACCGATTGCTTCCCGTCGAAACTTCTCGTTGCGATGGCTTGAATTTCAGCGATTTCATACGCGGGGAGCTTTACCTTGACTTCCCATTCACCAACATAGTCCTCTGGCTGGTTATCTGTCCGTTCGGGGAAAGGGAAATCCTTGAAGTAGGATGCATTAACCGGTATGGCCAGTGCCCATTTCGATTCTCTTGGATTAACTTTAATTCCCTTTACAAGTGATTCAATGACTCCGTCATCGACGGTTGTATCGTTGCCCACTCTTCGGATTCGATTCATTTTGAGTTCAACCGTGGTACCGATCTCCGCAATTCCTCTAATCGTATACTCTTCGCTTCCCTTAATGGGCACGATCTCCAGCCCCTTGGGCTGCGGAGGCACCGGATTTATGATTTGCACTTCGCCCGAATTGCCGTAATTGGGAAACTTTGTCGGCGTGACCCGAATATCATAGCTGCCTTCTTCGACCGGCTCACCGTTCACTTGCCCATCCCAGGTATAAATATTGTTCGTTTCGGTTGGATACTTACCCGTGTCTAACGTGGCTATGACGGAGCCGCTGCGCTCCAGTCGGATCTCTGTATCATGTTCATCCTGCGTTTCACTATTCTGATCCGGATCATCGAATCTGAAATTCACCTGTGTCTGTCCTTTATATACCGAGCTGAGCGATTTAGGATTGATCTGCAGCAATGTATCCGCATGTGCACGCGGCAAATTCGCATTCGGCAGCATTGGAAGCCCCGTCAATAGCACGATAGACGCAAGCATAGACTTCCCGATTTGACCCCATCTCCGTTTCATACGTTTACTCTTGATCTCCTTACTCATTCACGATCTCTCCTTTCATCGCCAGCCACCTGTAGATGACCACCGCAGCTTCAGCACGCGTGCTCGTTCCGCCGGGATTCAACCGGCTCCCATTCCCCTGTACGATACCGCTCTTGATCGCAGCTTCAACAGACGGCTTAGCCCATGAACTCACGCGGCTAGAATCGGTGTAACCCGAGAGCTCATCTGTTGCTTCTTCCTTCTGCAAACGAGCAGCATTAACCAGCATGACCATCATTTGTTCGCGGGTAATGACGGCACTCGGCTTGAATAGACTGCCTTCAAAGCCTTTAACCCATCCCGCGGCGGCTGCCTGCTCAATCCACGGAGAGGCCCAATGTGTATCCGGCACGTCACGGAACGATCCGGCATCTGCTTGTCCGGACTTCAACCCTGCCGCCTCGACCAGCATCTTGGCGAACTCGGCGCGTGTTACAGATTGCTTGGGTTCAAAGTTCCCCGTCTGCATCCCATCCACGATCCATCTGGAAGCCAGTACTTCCACTTCCGATTGCGCCCAGTGGCCGTTCATATCTTTAAAAGAAGGGGAATAGGTAAAGAGAGCGTATAAGCCCGGAGTCATTACACTAGCGCGGACAGTGCGCCATGCCGAATCGACCGTTCCCCCTGCATAAACCCATTTACGATCGGATTCCACATAACGGTAAATACCTGTCCGATTGGCTGAATCAACTGTCTCGAAGGCGTGTTCCAATTCGAAGGTCAACGTGGCTGGCTTCTTTAGCTCCGATTCAGTCGTCCACTTCCAGCCGATACCCGCCCAAGTCATGCCCTGGGCCGGTTTACCATTGAACAGGGCCGTTTCCATGCTTTCCTCCAATACGATCCGGGTATCCGCTTCGAAGGTTCCTTGTTCAAACTTCAACGATGCCTCTTGATTGGACGACACGATACCGCCGTCTGAACCGATGACAGTCCCTTCCTGATTCGGAATGACGTCTG
Organism: Paenibacillus sp. P4_A7; assembly: GCF_056402455.1. NCBI lineage: Bacteria > Bacillati > Bacillota > Bacilli > Caryophanales > Paenibacillaceae > Paenibacillus > Paenibacillus sp. P4_A7. The sequence continues at coordinate 58,930 of NZ_JBFUHJ010000001.1, forward strand.
GGTTCGATGGATTGGCTTCCGTTTGGATGATGGTACGTTCCGCCAGTTTCCCATTGTTGACAAGGGCAAGTTCTTGCCCATTAAATCCGATGAATTGCGAAGGCTTGGTCACGCCTAAGGAGTAAATAGAACCACTAGTCAAGTCTGCACCCTTCATGACTGCCGAGCTCCCGGATGCTTCCAACCAGATGGCCGTCCCGTTCGAGATACTCATTTCGCTATATTCGACGCTCGGCTTGGCCGGTAAGGTCAGATCGACAGGCCGCGGATCGTTATCACCTAGATCAATGAACGTGTATTTTCCGAGGTTATCTAAATCTTTCTGCTTCCACAAAATCTCTTCACCATTGAAGACAAATCGCTCCACGTACTGGGAATACGGCAAGTCTAGAATTTTCTTATGCGTTTGAGACGAAATCGTATATTCATACAAGCCTCCATCCGAATACCCTTTATAGATGATGCGTCCGTTTCCGACGACCGGATCCCTTCCGCCTCCCAAGTCTGTCAACACGCCGGTCTCCATGTCGTATTGATGCATCTCATATTTTGGATTGGTCTGCCAGACAATATTGTTCCCGTCGATGGAAGGAATTCGGTGCTGGCCGATCGTATTATTCAGCTTCGTCTCTGTTTTCGTGCTCAAATTATAGCTGTAAATATCCCAGTTCAAGTTCCCGACACCTTCGTTTTGATCCCTCTTATCTGCCCATACGAGAACGACCTCCCCCTGCCTGTTGATACCAATAGCAGGTGAATCAGTCGGTTTCCCATGATTAGTGATGGCCGTCGTTTGCCCGGTTTTCGTATTGCCATAATAAACCCGATTACGATCACGCCATACGACATGCTCCCCCTTTAGACGTACGGAACCGCCGGTTATGTCGAAGGAAGATGTCTCATCCTTATACGTGTACACGGTCTCCGCATAAGCTTCTTGCCCTGATGGCAGCAGCAATCCCCCCAACAATCCCAACATAATGAGACATTTAAACGCTTTCCACTTTCTGCTCATCCTAATTTTCCTCCCCTGAAAAATAAATAGACCAAGCCCTTTAAGCAACCCGGCTGTCAGATCATGAACATACATGACGTAAGACCCGTGGCTTTGCGTCCCCGACTTTCGTACGGGTTTGCCTTTTATTAATGCTTGGTTAGTTCAAATCTACTATTTTAATGACTTACATAGTTCTTTCCGTCTATGCCCAACCAGAATTATACATAGAGTTACAAAATGTGACAATCATTATTTTGGAACTAGAGTAATATGCCGTCTCACTAACAAAACATCTGCTCATGTAATTGATCACCTTGAGCCTTGTCCCTATGCTGAATATAGTATAGTAATCAGAGGCGCTAAGGGTCCCAAAATCGATGAACAGCCCTTTACTGTTTTACAGTAAAGGGCTGGAATAGTTAGCTTCCGAATCGAGTAAAAACAACTTTTTGAATGTATCTCAATCATACTTTATAATCCAAAATACATATGTAAGAAAATACAAATAAAACGCCTTCCCGATTCGGCTGTTAAGCCGGTGGAAAGGCGTTTTTGAGTTTGAAGTACATTATGCATGGTACGCATGTAGTACAAGCTTGGCAAGTCATGCGTGGTAAGGATGCAGTACGAGTTTTATGCGGTTATTCCCACTCGATGGTAGCTGGCGGCTTGGACGTAACATCGTAGACGATACGGTTAACGTTGTCTACTTCGTTTACGATACGAACCGAAATTTTCTCAAGCACATCCCACGGGATACGTGCCCAGTCAGCTGTCATACCGTCGATTGAAGTTACGGCACGGATGCCGACAGTGTATGAGTAAGTACGAGCATCGCCCATTACTCCTACGCTCTTCATGTTCGGAAGCGCTGTAAAGTACTGCCAAATTTCACGGTCAAGACCGGCTTTAGCAATTTCTTCATGAAGGATAGCATCGGACTCGCGCACGATGTGAAGCTTGTCCTCTGTTACTTCGCCAAGAACACGGATAGCAAGACCCGGGCCTGGGAAAGGCTGACGCCATACTATCGCTGCAGGCAAGCCGCACTCTTCGCCGACTTTACGAACCTCGTCTTTGAATAATGCTTTAAGTGGCTCAACGAGCTTGAACTTAATGTCTTCAGGCAAGCCGCCGACATTATGATGCGATTTAATGGTTTGTGCTGTAGCAGTGCCGCTCTCAACGATATCTGTATACAGCGTACCTTGTGCCAAAAATTCAAAGTTTTCGAATTTATCGGATTCTTCTTGGAACACGTAAATGAACTCGTTGCCGATAATTTTACGTTTTTGCTCGGGATCATCTACACCCTTAAGCTTGCTCATGAAGCGTTCGCGCGCATCGATTTTGACAACCTTCATATCGAATTTGCCAACGAATGTATCCATTACGCTGTCCGCTTCGCCTTTGCGAAGAAGATTATGGTCGATGAACATACAAGTAAGCTGATCGCCAATCGCTTTGTGTAGAAGGATCGCTACAACTGAAGAATCTACGCCCCCAGAAAGCGCGCATAGTACTTTTTTGTCGCCAACTTCATTACGAATATCACGGATCGCATCTTCGATGAACGACTCCATCGTCCAATTGCCGTCGCAATCACAAATGTTGTAAAGGAAGTTCCGAATCATTTCGTTACCGAATTCAGAGTGACGCACTTCCGGGTGGAATTGTACGGCGTAGAACTTACGCTCCATATCACTCATTGCTGCTACTGGAGCATGCTCCGTGCTAGCTGTAACTTGGAAACCCTCAGGCAGTTCAACTACGTGGTCACCATGACTCATCCATACGGTTTGAACCTTGTCGAGACCAAACGATATATGATTATCGTCTACAAATTCTACTTCCGCTTTACCGTATTCACGTTTACCAGCGCGCTCAACTTTACCTTTCAGTTGAAACGACATGAGCTGCATACCGTAGCAAATACCGAAAATTGGAATGTTCAAATCGTATATAGCCGGATCTACAAGCGGTGAATTTTCTTCATAAACGCTTGCGGGTCCACCCGAGAATACGATACCTTTCGGTTGTAGTTCGCGAATCCGTTCAACCGGCGTGTTATAAGGCAATAGCTCGCTATATACGCCTAAATCACGAATACGGCGTGCAATTAGTTGGTTGTATTGTCCTCCAAAATCAAGAACAACGATGATTTCATTTTGCTTAGTCATTACCGAGCCTCCCTTGATAGATGTAGTAATTATATATAAGGCGGTTTAGGAGAGTCAAGGCGAACGCACTTTGATTTAGAGTGTTCTTGTAAAATTAAGGTGAAGTGATGAAATGTAAGCGTTTAACGGGGATCATAACTCATTTTAAATGAAACTTATTTGTATAAAATTGGAGAGGATAGGTGTGAGTTGGGGAAGGTTTTTGCAGTTTTTTGCTGGGAGTGATCTTAATCTTGGCTACATTAAATTAAATCATCCGTCGAAAGTCAGCTATATAGTCGCTGTTAGCAGCAAATTAAAAAAATAAAGTATCAGTAGCGGAATGAAATTGGAATGGAATGGGCTGTAGCCTACCCTAATTCTGCTACGAAATAAAGTAAATTGATGATAACGCTTAGCTGGTGATTATTTCATGAATAATAATGGACACGATAAAGAGAAATATTAAAACGAGGGAACAAAGAACAAGGAATAAGGAATAAGGAATAAGGAATAAGAAATAAGGAATAAGGAATAAGAAAATAAGAGAACTAGAGAACCCCTCCCTTTAATCCTTTTTTCGGTATATAGTGGATTCATTTCTTCCGATCATGATAAGGCTCAACACTGAAATCAGCGGTTGGCGCACAAAGAGGAAAGCTTCAGTTGTCGAATTTCTGTATTTGACTGTATTTCATCCAATCAAATCCAATTTAAAACGGTGTAATCAACCTTTGACTGTATTTCATCCAATCTAATTGTCAGTTTCGCTGATAAAGAGCTTTTAGCTGCCCATTTGATTGGATCTTTTCCATTCAAACACATGGAAAGCTGGAATTATCAGTGTTTGATTGTACAATATCCATTCAAAATTCAAAACATTGAAGGATCGAAGCATCAGATGTTTGGATTACTGATGATATCTATACAGCCAGAATGAAAAACATGGAAGAGCGGAAGTATCAACTGTTTGGTTCGCCGCCCTTTTATTTTCGTTGAAAAAGATCAAAAGTAACGAGGATGCCCAGTCCCGTTCGTACAGGGATACATGTAATCTAGTGATTTTGGAGCTGGGCCATTTATACATTTTTTTATTTGGATTTGGCTAACCTAATACCAGCTTCTTTAGTTGGATGCTTTGCTTTCGCCGTTGTACTTAGGTGTCTCAATACCTGTTGCAAATCGGCTGGTGACGGAGCTCCAGGCCAACTGCCCTGCCCGCTAAACTGTGCTTCTTCTAACCAGCCTGTCAGTCGATGCAGCGCTTCCTGCTGTTCCAATGCAAGCGCGGGTTGTGCTGCGGCAGCGTACTCACGCGCTGTTAGTTCAGGCGCGTGCTCGCCGAAACGGCGATGCAGCTGCGGAGCAAATGCGTGCGCGACGGCTATGAAGCTTGCCCGCAAGCGAGCGCCAGCGCTGCGATTACTGAGGCGCCCGCGATGTCTGCGGCGGCGCTGCACTTCTTGATCCGGCTCATGTTCGCGAGCCGGATCAACGCTCTGGCGATGCGGTGCAATGCGCGCATCACTTGAGGGCGCGGCTGCGCCGGCGAGCTGCGCGATGCCGGCGTAGGCCGCGCCATAACGGCGCAGCGCCAGCGATAGGCGCAGCCGCTGGCGCTTCGCCGCAGCAACTGCAGCGGCCGCGAGCGCTAGCGCGGCCGCGCCTGCGGCGGCTGCAGCGGCGGGCGAAGCCGCCGCCGCGCCCTTGGCGGCGCTCTGCGCCGCTTGCGCGAGGCTGTCTGCCCCTCGCGCAACTGCAGAGGCGGCTTGCTCTGCCGCCGCCTCAAAACGTCGAGCGAGGCCTGCTATTCCTGACTCGCTCACAGCATTAGCTCCGCTCGCTGCGCCAGTCGCGATCGCCTCATTCGCTCCGCCGCCATTTACGGCGGACGCGACTATGTCGACGCCGCTAAATCCCGGCGTCGGATCAAAAGGCACCCAGCCTGCGCCTGGGAAATAAACCTCAACCCATGCATGCGCATCTGAGCCACGCACCTCATAATCCACCAGTTCTAACCTTCCCTCACTATCACCAACACTCACAGCACTACCTATTCCCTTATCCTCACTCCCACCAACACTTACAGCAATACCAATTCCCTTATCCACACTTTCTCCAACACTTACAGCACTACCAATTTCCTTATCCACACTTGCTCCAAGACTTACAGCACTACCAATTTCCTTATCCACACTTGCTCCAAGACTTACAGCTCTCTCAATTCCCTTATCCACACTCCCAGCTCCTGCACTCCCCATATCCTTGAGCGGTGTACCGGCGGTAAAGCCCTTCACCCATCTTGCGGGAATGCCTTGTGATCGGAGCATAACAACCATTGCTGTTGAAAAATGAACGCAATACCCTTCCCTCTGCTCGAACAAAAAGTGATCAACGAAATCCGCATCTTTTGGCGGTACCTTGCTATTTTCGAGAGTATAGGAGTAGCTTGTTTTCAAAAATTGCTCAATCGCCTTCACCTGATCATAACGACTGGTAACACCGCCCCCAGACACCTCTGCTGCTAATGCTACAACTCGGCTCGGCAATGTATCCGGCAGCTGTAAATATTTATCTAACTCCTCATCTAGCTTAGCATTACTTTCCGATACCTCACTCAGATCCTCTAAACTCTGTACACTGTTCTGTCTTTCAGAATCTCCCGAACTCTCAACATTGTTCCGTCCTTCAAGATCTCCCGAACTCCCAACATTGTTCTGCCCTTCAGAATCTCCCATTCTCTCATCACTGTTTTGTCCTTCGAGATCTATTGAACCCTCAACACCATTCCGTTCTTCCAAACCTTCTACACCATTCCGTTCCTCCAACCTTGCATCCAAAGCTCTAAGTTCCGCCTCATCCGTTATAGCAAGCATGCTTTGCACTGTGTATTGCTCCACTTTGGTCGTATCCGACTGAGTATATAATGTGTCAGCCACATCATTGTGGAGGTAGCTGCCGACCTTTCTACGAGGATCGGCGGCTATCAGGTTCGTCACGCGAGAGAACATACCCGAACGAAACAAAGGCATGCCCGATGCGGGCTCGGCCCATACAATCGTTTGTTGAATAACTGGGCCCATATGAAGACCGCCTGTTCGAGCAGCTGCTTTCAAAGCCTCTACTCCATCCGTACTCTGGACGGGCATCAGCTTCATGAGTCCCCCATCATTTTCCCAGCCTCTTCCGTCATATACGCTCTTCGTTTCACCGCGCCAATAGCTTTTTACAGATGATGTGCCTGTAAAAATAATCCGATCATCCAGATCAAGCGGAGCTCCCATTTCACTGTCATCAAAACCATAACCCGTCATCGCTCGCCCACGCTGATCAAGCCCCGACTGCCGCATTACGGTTACAGCGCCATCATCTTGGCCTAACGAGTTCACTGCTTGTTGTAAACGATCGGTTATGGAGATCGTCCAATTCGCCGGTGCCATCTCTGTTTCACGACCATTCGCAAACAATAAGCCGCAGCCAATTACGGTAAGTACAACAAAGGATGATCCAGACAACCAATGCATATCCAGACCTTTTACTTTCCCAATACTCGTTTCAAAAACACGCTGCACACGCGGTACAGAAACCATTGCAGCAAGCAGAAGACCTTCCGCGACGCTGCGCATCAAGCCGCCCATTACATCCATCCCGACCCAGACGTGCAGCGTAACTAAATACAAAATAGTTAGTCCTGCAATACCAAGAGCAGTCTGTCTCATCCACACAAGCGCCTGTAGTGCCGGTGCAAGCATCGCCCAGCCTATAAATAACAATAGTGTCCGAACTTCGCCTGACATCGCCCATAAGCCATTATCCATCATGAGCATCAAATGCTCTTTAAGCATGGACGGAAACCCTATTAGCCATTGTACGCCGCTCTGTTCCGTCCCCTTGTACAGCCACATCAAACTCATCGCACATATTAAGCTATTAAATAACAGTGTAATGACCATCGGCATACGGAACAGTCCAGCCAGCATAATACAGCCAATAACAGCAATAAGTGGTTCTGGATGATAGATAACGGACCATTCTCCCGAATTAACCCACGGCAGAAGCCATTCTGCTAGCAATCCGAATAACAAAACACTCGTAACAAAGCGATAAACGAGCGAATCATCAGCCGATTCCTCTTTCAAATCATTTGTCGCATCCAAGTCTTTGCGTTTACCCGACATCATGCACGCCGCCTCCTTCCTCTGCGTAAGGAGGCATGCTCATATGCGCAGGTACATGCAGCCAGGTCACTTTGACGCCGCTGCTCTCCAGCCACTTTTGTTGCTCCCTCATTGCAAAGCTGGGAATGGTGCTCGTCGTCACAATAAACAGCTCTAGCCTGCAGCCTCTATCAGACGCGAAGCCAGCTAAGTCACCCCAGCTTCTGCCACCTCTCCAATTGCCTGTAAACACAAGAATCGTTTGGCCTCGTTCAAGCGGAGCATGCCCTTTGACAAGGCTTTCCGCCAATGAGTCTTGTCCATCAGCCCGCAGAACAGCCATCATTTGCAGCATGTCAGATACATGTACAGACTGATCCTCTTCATTCATCGATGACACCGCTCGACCAGCCTGTACCAAGGCTGTCCTTTGACCAGCAAGCAGTGTCACATTACTGCCTAGCGCAGCAGCTTGCTGTACCGCATGAGATGCCCAGCCTACACAGGCATCGAACATCCGATCATCCTTATCATAGGCGGACGCCGTTGTATCTATCGCGATAACCGTGCGTGATGGCTGCTCCTGCGTATAGATTTTGGTTTGCAGGCTGCGCCCCTTCGCGGCACTGCGCCAATCCAAATGTCGAAGGGAATCTCCATCCCGATAAGGACGACTATTCGGTCCCATGCCCGCAGCTTTAATAGCTGCGGCAATTTCCAAGCGTGCTGATTCGCCACGGCTCTCCCTTGCTGCTCCAGTCATTTCTGTATACTGACCTTGAGTGGCTTTTCCTCCTCTTCGTGCTGCTTCCTCTGGAAGCTCTGCATAAGGTATGCCAGGTAGCACTATTAGCTCAGCGCTGGTCAATACTCTTTTATGAACAGCAGTAAGCCCCAGCCAATCGCCTATCGTAACGTTTATATATTCAAACCGATGCTGACCTCGCTGCAGCTTGCACAGTGTATAATTGATCGTGGTCTCTTTCTTCAGTAAGGGTATAAATACCAATCGGAAGCTGATTTTAAAATTACTCGCTGCGCTTTCGTTTACAGCCTCATCTCTTATGGTCATCCATACAAATGGGATCGGCAAAGAACGCTTCAGTTGCAAGCGTATGCCAACATCCCCTCCGTCATGCACCTCTGACTCTGGCAATATCCTTACCGCTGTTAGACCTAAAGCAGCAATAACCGGAGCTAGCCCGCTTACAACGATAATCGTGCTGAGCACCGCAGTCAGAAACCATTCCGCAGCTCCGCCGCGGATGATGACAGCTACCAAGCTGCTTATCCACCCTGCTGCAATAACAGACCATACCACCCACCGTGTTCCGTAAGTGTATTCCTTCCCCTCAACTACTGTAATGGATGCATTTCCTCCAGATTGCCTTTCTCTTGAAAGCTTCGCATCCTTTGGCATGGCATCCTTCCGTATCGGGTCCTTTGAAGGCTGCACAATATTTTGTTGTTCTAAGGTCTGATCAGCTAAACCGTCAGCCATTGCTCTTTCGTTTTTTCCCAAAACGTTCATCTGCGCTTCCCACTTCCAAACGCGCCGCTAAGTGCAGTAGGCAGTGAGCATTCACGAATAGTCCGACGTATAATAGCAGTCGCATCAGCTCCCATTGCCGTAGCACTATATCGAAGTGATAATCTGTGCGGTAGAACGGCATCAGAGGTTGTAATTAAATCATCTGGTACTGCGTAGCCACGCCCCTCCATATAAGCGTTAGCTTGTGATGCTCTAAGCCAATCTCGCAAAGCGCGAGGACTAAGTCCTAATTGCACCTCCGGTGCGCGGCGAGTAGCGTCCGCGACCTGAACCATATATTCGAGCAGCGTAGGATCCATATGTGTTTGTCTAGCCTCGGCCTGCATTTGCAGCCATTCCTCTGTTGCAATTACGGGACGCAGCCTTTCCGGTTCAATCCGCTTGCCGTCCGCATACTGCCCAAGCATCCGCTTTTCTTCCACCGAGCCAGGATACCCAATAGTTAAACGCATCATAAAACGATCCAGTTGTGCCTCGGGCAGCGTATTCGTCCCCTCAAAGCTAAGCGGGTTTTGAGTTGCAATCAGCATGAATGGAACGGGCAGCTTTCTCGTTTTCCCCTCTATCGTAACTCGTCTTTCTTCCATCGCCTCTAGTAAGGCAGACTGAGTACGCGGAGATGTCCGATTAATTTCGTCAGCCAGCACTACATTGCCCATAATAGGCCCAGGCCGGTAAACGAGTTCACTTGTGCGAGCGTCTAACACCACGCCTCCGACAACATCTGCGGGCAGCATATCGGATGTAAATTGAATCCGTTTGAATTCTCCGCCTACTACTCGGGCAAAGGTTTGTGCAAGCAGCGTTTTGCCTACTCCCGGTACATCTTCGAGCAGCACATGGCCTCCAGCAAGCAGTGCAGTTAACGTATGTTTAATGACTTGCTGCTTGCCTAGCAGTACGCTTTCTACTTTTAATAGCAAACGGTTTAATAGTACTTGCGGCGGTTCCGGCCAATGACTATAGCGTTCTGGCTTGGCTTCTTCTGAGAACTGGGGAGAAATCATCGTATAATTCGCCTCCTGAAAAATAAATCTATCTATTTTTCAGTGTCCCCATCTTTCTCTCCATTTAGACCTGCTAGAGTCTGATTTCCGCTACATTGTCATCCAAATCTCTCGCTGCTTACCATTAATGATATAGTCGGTAATATCAATCCCGAACTGTTTTAGTGTCGCACGCATCGGGACAACGACCTGCTCCGCTTTCTCCATGGTGAGTACAACCTTCTCTTCCGATTTCCAAACTACGTGATCCCCGTTTAAAACAGCGTCAATAACACCACTTTTCTCATCGAGCTCCCATGTTCCACCAATCCATTTCGTCAGCTTCAGCAGCGGCATCTCGATTGAGCCATTTCTTATCTTATATTCATTAGGAGAGAGCTCTAAGCTCGCTTCTCCTCTATGCAAAATCAATACGGGTGCTGTGCTCTCTTCCTTCTCCATCTCCACAGGCAGGCTGCTTCGGTCAATCTCCTTTCTGAATTGCTTCAACACGGCTGCTTGCTGCTTCGTTACATTAGCCCTGCTCCACTTTATTTTTTTGGCAATTGCGAATTGAATCGGCTCTACTTTGTCTGTTATGAGAGCAAACGAATACCCTTCGCTTTTATAGTATTGAATGACAGCTGGCAGTGCCTTGACCGACTCCTTGTGCCCTACGCTGTCATGCATAAGTACAATTAGCTTATTTGCTTGCCTAGAGCCTTTCACCGTCGCAATAATTTCCGAGGCAGGTACGTCTTTGAGCTTGGAATCGCCGCTATCGACATTCCAGTCATACACCTGATAGCCAGCGTCCTTCAAAGCATCGAAATACCCTTTATCAAAATTGCCAAACGTACCGCCTGGTGCCCGTACAAATGTTGTTCTTATTCCTGTTGCCTTGAATATCGCATCATCCGTTTTTATAATTTGGCTTGAAAACTCTGTGAAATTGCCATACAAACGGTCGTACTTATGATTATAGGTATGATTGCCGATGGTATGGCCCTCCTGAACAATTCGTTTGGCGATTTTAGGCAGTTTCGAAACATGCTCACCAAGCACAAAAAACGTCGCTTTTATATTTTCCTTTTTTAAAATATCAAGAACCTGCGCCGTATGCGCGCTAGGCCCGTCATCAAAGGTTAAATATACAAGCTTCTGTTTGGGATCTGTTTTCACTGCTTCTACTCTATCATTTAGAACAGCCGCAGCTGTTAAACTAGAGTAATTCCCAAGCCGTTCTATGTCAGATTCATAGACTGCAGACCCTGCTCGCAGCGGCTGCAATTCATAATTAGAACCATAAATACTGGCTGGCGGATCCATCAGCTCGTTCACCTCTGCAGCTGCTTCTCCCTTGTACACACCGAAGCCTCCAATCTCCACCACGCCAAAACATACGAGCATTCCACATAACACTACCTGTATGATCCTCCGCATAGGCCTTGCCACCCTTCTCTACGTATAGACAGGAATGATCGTTCATTCTGATAGATTATATGAACAGCATATCTAGTAAATGACATGAAAAGCAAATTCTACCTCTCACCCCTTTACCTCTCGTCCCTATTTACATACCCACTTCCACAAAAAAAGAAGCACCTCTACCCAGTTTGGGTGGAGATGCTTCCTAATTTTCGTATTATAATTTTCTCATTGTAATTTTCTCGCGAACCGCCTTCGCCGTCCCTTTATCATATTTTAAAAAGCAGCTACAATCGCGCCTTTATATTTCTCATCTATAAATTTTTTCACTTCTGGAGAATGCAGCACTTCGATAAGCTTCTTCATTGCGTCTGAATCCTTATTGTCTGGACGCGCTACAAGAATGTTCACGTAAGGAGATTCATTGCCCTCCATGAACAATGCATCCTTAGCCGGAACAAGATTCACCTGAAGCGCGTAGTTCGTATTAATAAGCGCCAAATCTACTTCATCAAATACACGGGGAATAGTCGCTGCTTCCACTTCGGTAATTTTGAGCTTTTTCGGATTTTTTGCAATATCCGCGACTGTGCCGTTTACACCAACGCCTTCCTTCAGCGTGATCAGCCCATTTGCCTCCATGAGTGCAAGTGCACGCCCGCCATTGGAGGGATCATTGGGGATGACTACTTTAGCCCCATTTTTCAGCTCTTCGAGCTTTTTCACTTTTTTGGAATACGCTCCGAACGGCTCTATATGGACACCTGCTACGTTCACTAAATAGTAGCCTCTATCCTTATTAAACTGCTCTAAGTAGGGCAAATGCTGGAAGAAATTGGCATCCAACTGTTTTTCGTTCAGCTGCATGTTAGGTTGAATATAATCATTGAACTCTAAAACCTCTAACTCAACGCCCTTTTCCTTTAACATCGGCTTTACGAAATTCAATATTTCCGCATGTGGAATTGGGGTCGCTCCAACCTTCAACGCAACTTCAGCAGATGTCCCGCCATCCGTTCCAGCGTTGCCCTTATTACCGTTTGTATGGTTACCGCTATTTTTGGCTTGTCCGCAAGACGCTAAAACGAGCATCACCACCATTATAGCAATGACATAGCTCATTTTTTTCATGGTTATTCCTCCGATGATGTTATTTCTCCTAAGCGGCTATCCATTCACTTACTTCCTGCTGGAGAGGCGTACAAGCATATCCCCTGCCGTTTGCAGCACTTGTACAAGGACTATAAGCAATACAACGGTTACGAGCATGACATCCGTTTGGAACCTTTGGTATCCATATCGCAACGCCAAGTCTCCAAGACCGCCACCTCCGATAACGCCCGACATCGCCGTATACGAGACGAGTGTCACCGCTGTTATCGTTACAGCCGCAATTAGACCAGGACTCGCTTCACGCAGCAGCACGCGCCGTACAATATCCCATTTGGATGCACCCATCGCTTGTGCCGCTTCAATTACACCGCGATCTACCTCCCGTAGAGAGGTTTCCACCAGCCTGGCGAAGAATGGCGTTGCCGCGACAACGAGCGGCGGTATCGAACCCTCTACCCCAAGCGACGTACCTGTAATCCATTTCGTAACGGGCATAATCATAATCATCAAAATGACAAACGGCACCGAACGCAGCACATTGACGATAAAGGAAAGCACACCGTAGACAAAAGGCTGTTGCAGCAGCTGTTTCCGCGCAGTTAAAAATAAGACCACACCCAGAATCAAACCTAATATGATCGTAAACAGCAGTGATGCCGCCATCATATAAAGTGTGTCCCTCGTTGCGTACCCGATTTCCGGCCAGTAAACATTTTCAAAGCTCATTCTAACGATTCCACCTCCAGCCCTTCCTTACGCAGAACAGCAATAACGCCTTCTATTTCTGCATCATTGCCAATGAGCTCAACGATAAGTTGACCGTAAGGGGTCTGTTTCATACGTGAAACCGTACCTTGCAAAATAACAAACTGAACAGATGTCGGTTTAACGGCATTGTACAGGATCGGTTCGTAAGTTAAACCGCCGATATAAGTCATTCGCAGCAGACGGCCCGCACTTCTACCTAGCAGCCCAGCCGCAGCTCCAATGTCCGTTGCCTGTTCGACAAAATCACGGGTAATTGCATGCAACGGCTTCAAAAATACATGAAGCACCTTACCTATCTCCACAATCTCACCTTGATCAATAACGGCTACGCGATCACATATGGAGCGAATTACATTCATTTCATGAGTAATGAGCAAAATCGTGATACCTAACTTCACATTGATTTCGAGCAGCAAGGCTAAAATGGAGTTGGTTGTTTGTGGGTCAAGTGCCGAGGTTGCCTCATCGCATAGCAAAACCTCGGGATTATTCGCAAGCGCGCGTGCAATACCTACTCGCTGCTTTTGACCTCCCGAGAGCTGTGACGGATATTTACTTTCATGCTGTTCGAGCTGAACGAGCTTCAGCAGCTCATCAACACGCTTATTTATTTGCGCTTTAGATTGCTTTGCCAGCATTAGTGGAAAAGCGATATTGTCGCGAACTGTAGACATAGACAGCAGATTAAAATGCTGAAAAATCATCCCTATCCGCTGCCGCTCGCGCTGAAGCTGCCTTTGGGATAGTGCGGACAGCTCCACATCGCCAACGGTTACCGTTCCAGATGTCGGTCGCTCAAGAACGTTTACGCAGCGCAGCAGCGTGCTTTTCCCCGCTCCTGAATGACCGATAATGCCGAATATTTCACCTTTGTTCACCGTCAAGGTTACGTCTCGAACGGCCTCAGTTGAAACCGATCCGACGCTGTATGATTTTCTGATGTTCTGCAGCTTAATCAGTTTTATGACCTCCTATTGCAACAAAATAGGATACACGATTTTGAAAAATAAAAGGCTGGATCCTGCACCTATTGTATCCAATGCTCTTACTTTTACTCATCGTTCAGGTCATAGTGAATTACTTTCATTTAATACTTCAGCTTCAGTAGATTACGTTCCGAAATGAAGGTTGTTGTATTAAAAAGCAGTAGTACATCTTCAATCCCATTTTCCTTCATATAGTCACTAATCTTGCCGTTATAATAACGAATGTCGATTACATGGATGTCCTTCACATGCTGCGTAAGAAAAGGCAGAAAGCTATGGGCGTAGGAATCTTTAATGACGAGCAGCTTCTCCTTGTCCACTTGCTCCTCGGGCAGCTCCGTATGAAGAGTCATTAAAGCATGTACCCCGCCAAGGAAATACGAATATTTGTCCTTTTTCGCTAAATAGCTTGTGTCATACATGCTAGTGAAAGTTTTATCCGTATCTGCAACATACATTTCAGTCTTACTATCATTTTTTGCTTTATAAGCTTGAATAGAATCCGGCTTCAATCCGCTGAATTGACTTCGTGTATGGTAGCTTCCTAGAAACGATTCGGTGACCATCTCGATGTCAAAATCCTTCTCTGCAATAGGAGTCCAGCCCATCTTTTCCGCATAAGCGACATAGGCCAGATAAGCGCCATAAGTCGTCCAGTGATGATCGGTTTTATAATAGATCGGTTTCGATTCGTCAGTTGCGGCGCTCAAAAAATCAAAACCATTAATAAACGACATGCTGCCTTTAACTTTCTCGCCGATAAAGCTGTTTACCTTCGTTTGCGGATATGCCTCTGCCAGCCATGGCAGCCGATTAGGATACATCCCGATAGATGTTGGTGCCAGCATGAAGGTCATATTCACGTCGGGATAGTTTTCCGCATACTTTTTCACCGACTCTGTAAATAACTCGATTTGTGTATAGTCAGGCTCATTAAACTTTTCGAACAAGTAGCCCTCTTTGCCTTTGTATATTCCGTTATTTTCTTGCTGCAGACGAAGCTGCTCCAGCATCGACTTCGACCATACCCATTTCGCTCGAAAAGGAAAATGATCAGTTATGTAGTTTTCCGTATCGTCTGAAAACTTCTTGGACCATATATTTTCCCATGTAAGCTCAGGTTTTTTTTGAAGAGTTCGATTCTCTACCTCAGAGAACGCCTGTACCGGCAGCAAAAAAAATAATAGCGACATGGCAAACAAACTACTAACGAAGCCCCATACCAATATGCGATCTGTCTTCTTTTTCATATCTGCTTGCCTCCTTCTCCGTTAAAAACGGAAGTATAAAAACGGGTTGAATGTTGCATCGACCAAATAAGCGACCGACATCAGGAAAAGCGCCGCGTACCAGCCAAGCTGAATAACCGGGCTGAATGTCCCAGTTCTCTTCCATTTCGGCATAGATGCCAGTACTAATAATAGGAGTAAAATAGCGTTCGTGTATAACAAATATAACGTCTCATCATTCCATAAAGGCTGATGATTAACGCCAAACATCGCAGCAAAATAAGCGCCCATTTCAGATAAATCTTCAAAGGCGAAAAATACCCAGCCTATTAAAATTAAAAACAGTGCATAGACATGTCGAACCCAAACAGGTACCCGCTGCAAAAACTTTAAACCAATCCATTTTTCAAAAACAAGAACAACCCCGAAGTATAAACCCCAAAGCAGAAAGTTCCAGCTGGCTCCATGCCAAAATCCAGTTAGCAGCCATACGATCATAATGTTTCTAAGCTGCTTCCAAGGCCCCTTACGGTTGCCTCCGAGCGGAATATACACATAATCTCTAAACCAGGTGCTAAGTGAAATATGCCAACGGCGCCAAAAGTCGGTAATACTTTGCGCTGTATACGGTCTATTAAAGTTTTCGTTAAAACGGAAACCAAACATTTTGCCCAGTCCAATCGCCATATCGGAATAACCGCTGAAATCAAAATAAATTTGGAAGGCAAAAGCAATAATACCTAGCCATGCGGTCATAACTGGCATCGTACCTGTACTAGCTCCTGATATCGTATGCCACAGCAATCCAATATTGTTTGCGAGCAGCACTTTCTTCGCTAAACCAATAATAAATCGTCTTACTCCTTCAGCAAATAGCTCCATATCGACTGTGCGATGACGCAATTGCTCAGCGATCGTCGAGTATTGAACGATAGGTCCTGCGACGAGCTGAGGGAACAAAGCGACAAAGGTTCCGAAATCGACCCAGTTGCGCTGCGCCTTTGCTGTTCCTCTATAAACGTCAATGATATAGGACATGGATTGAAACGTATAAAATGATATACCGATTGGCAGAGCCAGTTCGGTTAAAGGAATTTGAGTACCTAATAGTCCGTTCACGTTGTTTATGAGGAAATCTGCATATTTGAAATAACCTAGCAGGGATAAATTAACGATAATAGAAGTAACAACAATGGATTTCCGCTGTATGTTGCTCCGCTTTGGGTTGCTTAAAAGCAACCCAAAGCTATAGTCTGCAACTGTGGAGATCAACATAATGACAATGTATACCGGCTCGCCCCAAGCGTAGAAGACGAGGCTTGTGGCGAATAAAACGAAGTTTTTAATTCGCCACGGGGACACGAAGTACAGGAACAGGACAGCAGGCAGAAATAGAAATAGGAAGAGTAGACTGCTGAATACCATACTCGTTATTTGTTCTCGAAGAAGGAATCGAATTCCGTTACAAATTTTTCAACTTCAGCTGCATCAGCGATTACGAAAAATACATAGTTTCCTTTTGTTACAAGCTTATATTTTTTAGCGTTTTCGTATTGATCCGGCAGATAGGTTTCAAAGTTTTTTTGAATATCTGTAGCGCGCTTTTTAATTCCCTCTTGAACAGCCGCGATATCTTTAGCATCCTTCACTTTAAAAACTGCCARTTCATTCGATTTAACGTTCATCATTGGAGACATAGCCGTATGTTGTTCCAGCAAAGCAGGATCTATATAATACATTTGCTTAATCATGTCGGCTGTCATTTCCATTAGTGACGGCTGTTCGATCTTGGCAAGCATGCCGTCCACCATTTCCTTGGTCGTTTTTGACGAAACGAATTGCTCTTCTTTGTTACCCGATGTATTGGAATTGCCCGAATTTCCGTTCGAGCCCGAGCATGCAGTTAGCACCAAACCTAGTGCAATAACAAGTATAAATGCGAAATAACTTTTCTTCATAGTAATCAATCTCCTTGGTGTCTAATATTTTTTGTCTTTCAAAAAGTAGAAACGAGTTCTGTTCAGATATTGTTGCAGTTTATTGATTATGGCAAAAGATGATGTTAGCAATCCTTCATCCCAACTTACATAGCAAAGAAGCTGTAAGCATGATTTTCGTGCTTGCAGCTTCTTTGTACTTATCTACCTATGACTTGGAGTCAGTAAGCTCACTTTTGGTGCTTACAGCCTCGTTTTTGAGTATTTTTCGAGCTGTAAGCTCGTCTTTCGGGCTTACAGCTCCCTCAATGCTAGTTTTCCCGTAGATTTTGAGGCTATAAGCTCACTTTTGGTGCTTACAGCCTCGTTTCCGAGTTATTTCTGAGCTGTAAGCCCACTTTCGGCGCTTAAAGCCCCCTGCAACTTACAAGCGCATGCTATACCTTAATTTTCGAGTTTTACGTTCGTTCATTTAGTTAGTTTGGTTAGTTTGACTCGTTTGGTTCATTTGATTAGTTTGGCTGATTTAGTTGGCGTGCTTACAGCATCGGACTCCATCTGTAAGACAGTATCAAGCACCTCTTGCGTATGGCCCTTCACTTTAACCTTGCGCCATTCTCGAACTAGCTTACCCGCAGCGTCGATCAGAAATGTCGAGCGAACGATACCCATGTACTCTTTGCCATATAGCTTCTTTAATTGCCAAACGCCATATTGCTCACACACGGTACGCTCCGTATCCGCCAGCAGCAGAAACGATAGTTCCTTCTTTTCAATAAACCGTTGATGCGATTTCACCGTATCCCCGCTAATGCCTAGGATAACGGTATTATGATGACTTAACTCTTTATTGGCGTCTCGAAAATCACAAGACTGCTGAATACAAGTCGTCGTCATATCCTTCGGATAAAAATATAGGACGACGTTTTGTCCACGGTAATCACTTAAAGATACATTTTCTCCGCTTGATGCCGGAAGCTCAAAATTAGGCGCCAGCTTGCCCACTTGCAGCTTTGTCATGTCTAAACCTCTTTTCTATCTCCATTCGAATGTCTTAGTCAATTGTATTATGAGCCCGCTCCACGGTAACGCCTTACGCCATAATTCCAGAAGAGCAAACTAAGCGTGAATACAACGAGACCCATAACTGGTGTAAGCAGCGCGAGCTGCGATAGATCATCCGACTTTTTATCAAGAAAATAGGAAGCTGGAATGACACCTACAAACGCGAATGGCAGCACCCATGTTAGGACGAACCGAATCAATTTATTGTAAATGTTTACAGGGTACCGCCCATAGTTTTGGATATTGTACAGTAGTGGAACTATGCCGGTTGGCGCGTCCGAAAAAAATGAAATCGCGCTGATTGCTGTATATAGGCCCGCATAAATCAAGAATGCTCCGAATATAAGCAACAAGAGCATCAACACATCTAGTAATTGAAATGGCAGACCAAGCTGTGTCCAGCATAGCCCCATGATGATGGCCCCGACTAACGAGCCGATCAGTGACGGCGGATCTACATTCTCAAGCAGCACTTGATACAAGCTATGAGCCGGCCTTGTAAGGACACGGTCCATTTCACCCTTTACAATATAACGTTCGCTGAAGTTCCAGATACTGAAAAAAGTGCTGAACAAGCCATACGGAATCATGAAGAAGCCATAAACGAACACTACCTCAGCCTCCGACCAGCCGCCAAGCGATTCCGTATGCTGGAATACTACTAAAATGAAGATAAGGTTCATCCCTTGAAACAATAAATCAGAAAGCACCTCGACCCAGAAATCAGCACGATAGGTCAGCCTTGTTTTTGCGTAGTTTTTAAGATATTCCCAAAATAATGATGCATATCTCATCTCTATTACCCCCCTTGCACGAACAGACGTCTACGAGCAACGCGCCATGTCCACCATATCGGCACTAATAGTACAGCAAACCAAATCACTTGCAGACCTAGCACCTGTCCTACTCCACTCATCGGCGTCCGCCCTGTGAATACGGAGCTCGGCAAATACGTTATGGCTTGGAAAGGCAGCCACTGCATAATACCGGACAGCCAACCCGGAAAAAATGCGATCGGCACGACAACGCCAGAGAACAGATCAACCAAAACCCGCTTCATCCGCATCATGCCTTCATTATTTTCGACGAAAAAGGCAAACAGTCCGGTCAAAATATTAATTTGCGAGTTGATGAGAAAGCTGAAAAACAACATAACCAAATACACAAGCCATACTTTCGGATCGGTCGGTAAAGTAACCGGAAAAATAAGACAAACAATAATCATACCCGGCACCATAAATAGCAGCATTCGGAATAGTCCTTCTCCGAATCCCTGCATCATTTTGACGAACAAATAATTATAAGGTCTAACAAGCTGTATCGATACACTACCATCACGTATCTCATTAGCAATTTCACGATCCAAGTTATTGAAATAAAAGGCACGTGCCATCCACGATACCGCAATATAAGTCGTCATCTGAGCTACAGTAAACCCTACTAACGTATCTTTGTCTCCATAAATAGCCTGCCACAGAAAATAATACGCCCCAATATTAATAGCATAAATAATGATTCCGCTATAATAATTAACGCGATAAGCAAGCATCGTTATAAAACGAATGYGAATAAAATCGATATAGGCACTCATCATAGCTGAGCCGTCTCCTTGGGTGTGGAAGCAGAGCCGGATTGATAGATGCTGCGTACAATATCGTCCGTGTTCGTTTCAATGATTTTAATGTCACGAATTTCAACTCCGCCTACAACGCTGGCTAATGCGTCCGATACATTAACGGCGTGAGGTAGCCACATTTTACCGGTGACGTCATTTTCAAGTGTCCACGATACATCTAATGCTTTCGTTAACTGCTTCAGCTTCTCAAGAGGTGTATGTCTGGCAAAGGTAAATTGAATTTCGCGTCCCTTGCTCCAACGATTTTTCAAATCATCTAGACCGCCATCATATATAATACGTCCGTCATCAAGCATAATGACTCGTGAGCAAAGCGCTTCAATATCTTGG
Source organism: Paenibacillus sp. P4_A7 (assembly GCF_056402455.1). Taxonomy (NCBI): domain Bacteria; kingdom Bacillati; phylum Bacillota; class Bacilli; order Caryophanales; family Paenibacillaceae; genus Paenibacillus; species Paenibacillus sp. P4_A7. Next base: position 79,273 of record NZ_JBFUHJ010000001.1, read on the forward strand.
AGATCATGGGTCGTCAACAATATCGTGGTTCCCTGCTCACGGTTCATTTGCAACAAAAAATCACGAATTTCCGTCTTCACTACTATATCTAGGCCAATTGTCGGCTCATCAAGAAACAGAATGGCTGGGTTATGCAAAAGTGATGCAACAATTTCACAGCGCATCCGCTGTCCAAGGCTTAGCTTGCGAACAGGTCGATTCAGCAGATCTCCCAGATCCAGCCTTTCAACAAGCTCGTTCAATCTCTTCCGGAAGTCTAGCTCCGACACACGATATACTTTACGTAGCAGCTGGAACGACTCGATAACACCGATATCCCACCACAGCTGGGAGCGCTGTCCGAATACGACACCAATTCCACCTACGAATTTCTCCCTATCCTTGAATGGTACGTATCCATTAACTTTTAGATAACCAGATGTGGGAACTAGAATGCCCGTCAGCATTTTTATTGTTGTCGACTTACCCGCTCCATTTTCTCCAATGTAGCCGCAAATTTCGCCCTGTGGAATCTGAAACGATATATCTTTAACTGCCGTAACTTCGGTATACTCACGCTTAAATAAATCTTTAAGAGCGCCGGATAATCCTTCACGATTTTTCTGAACATTAAACTGCTTACGTAAGTCTTTCACATCTATAGCTAGCATGTGCTGTAAAATCCCCTCTCACTTCGACATTTCCTAGGAAATATCGATCTTTTCATCCGTAAATCGATAAAACTTGCTTCTAGGTAACATTCAGCTTTATAATTTTATGATATGTAATCATACATGAGTTATTGCTATGCGTAAACGTCGATACATACAATAGCTATTAAATAAATCGCACTTCGAAGAAAAATTTGTCCTAATTCGCATTTCCCGCTTATAATCTCTTCAACTTTAAGAAACAAAGCTAAGGTAGTAATTTGTCGAACCTAAGGTTAGCCCTCCATCCAAATGTTCTTATTTATTTAGATCTTTTGTGAAACATAGGGATATTATACAGCTTAAAGCCATGTGCAATTTATTACACACTATCTAGAATATGCAATTACCGAAAGGAGCACTTCTAACGAAATGCGCACAAAGACGAATAAGAAGAAATGGAAATGGTTGTATATAAGCCTCGGCGTCATCGTTGCCGCAGTTCTAGCCTATGCGATCTATTGGGGTATTGGGGTATATGGTGCATTGGATAAATTCAGTGAACCTCCGAAAGAGACGATTAATGGTGAGACGCCAGAAGAAACAGTTGAAATTCCAGAGTGGATGGGCAAGGAGCGAGTTAATATATTGCTGCTCGGCGGCGATGCACGTGGAGTGGAAGAAGGGCAGCCAGCTAGGTCAGACTCCATTTTAGTGGCTTCCTTCGATCCTGTTACAAAAAAAGCTCATCTATTCTCAGTGCTTCGCGATACGTATGTGAAGATCGAAGGACATGGACACGGTAGAATCAATACAGCCTTAACGCTCGGCAGTTATCCGCTGGCTATGAAGACGGTCGGTGACTTACTAGGACTTGAAATCCAATATTATGTCTATACAGATTTCGAAGGTTTTAAAGCCCTGATTGATACGATCGGCGGCATTTACTTTGATGTCGAGAAAGACATGCACTATACAGACAACGCGGACGAAAATCGTTACGACATTGATCTAAAAAAAGGCTACCAATTGCTTGACGGTGATAAGGCGCTGCAGTATGTACGCTTCCGCCATGATGCGATGAGTGACTTCACGCGTACAGAGCGCCAGCGCAACTTCTTGCAAGCTGTTGCTAAGGAATTACAATCATCATGGAACATTATACGTATGAAAAAAATACTAGAGAGCGTCCAGCCTTATGTTTCAATGAACCTGTCGGTACCTGACATGCTCAAGCTTGGGCAGCTAGGCGTTAAAAGTCATGTAGCCGGAACAACGCAAATACCGCCTATGGAATTAATTGCTGAAGAGAAGGTTGGCGGCGCATCTGTCATCGGAATTACTGATGATGATGATCTTCGATCTTATGTCCAAATGACTCTAGAGTCCGATGATACAATTCCAGCACCAACAGAATCAGCTATGCCTACCGATGGTACTACAAGTAACAACTCGGACCATTCATCTACTAGCTCCACACGATAAATAACAGCTCATAAACTATTAACAACACAACGAATACATGCGACAGCTTCTGCTTGTTGCATGTATTTTGTTGCTGATAAGGAGATTACATGTAATGAAAGTACAGAGACCAAATTCAGAAACCCTTTATCAAGAGGCTTTGCAGCATATTGTCGGCGGAGTAAACAGCCCTTCACGTTCCTACAAGGCAGTCGGCGGAGGCGCGCCTGTATTCATGAAGCGTGGTGAAGGCGCCTATTTCTGGGATGTTGATGACAATCGTTATATCGATTATTTAGCAGCTTATGGTCCTATCATTACTGGACATGCTCATCCACATATTACGGATGCGATAATTCGCGCTGCACAAAACGGCATACTCTATGGCACACCTACCGAACTTGAGATTGTACTTGCCCGTATGCTAAAACAGGCTATTCCTTCCCTCGATAAGGTTCGTTTCGTCAACTCTGGAACAGAAGCGGTTATGTCGACGATACGTGTTGCCCGAGCTTACACGAAGCGCACCAAAATCATTAAGTTCGCAGGATGTTATCACGGCCATTCTGATTTAGTGCTTGTTGCCGCAGGCTCCGGCCCTTCTACACTTGGTATTCCCGATAGCGCTGGCGTTCCCGCAAGCATAGCAAACGAAGTGATTACTGTTCCCTTCAATGATTTAGAATCGCTGAAAGCTGCGCTCGAGCGTTGGGGTCATGAAACAGCCGCTGTTATGATTGAACCCATTGTCGGCAATTTCGGTATGGTTATGCCGCATGAAGGCTATCTAGAAGGTCTCTGCAAGCTCACTCGCGAGGCAGGCGCACTTGTCATCTATGATGAAGTGATTAGTGCCTTCCGCTTTCATTATGGTGCAGCTCAAACCTATAATGCCTTCCCTGATCATCAAGCGATTGAACCTGACCTTACTGCGCTTGGCAAAATAATCGGCGGCGGCATGCCTATAGGCGCATACGGCGGTCGTAAAGAAATAATGGAGCAGGTTGCTCCGCTCGGCCCTGCTTATCAAGCAGGTACGATGGCAGGCAACCCTGCCTCCATCTCTGCCGGCATCGCTTGCCTTGAGCTGCTGCAAGAGCAAGGCATCTACGATAGAATGAACATGCTCTCTGCAAAGCTTGCTGCTGGTCTTCAAGCAGCGGCAGATAAACATCATGTGCCGCTCACTATAAATCAAATTCGCGGTTCATTCTCTGCGCATTTCTGCGATCACCCGATTACTAATTATGAGGAAGCACAGGATACGGATGGTGAGCTGTTTGGCGCCTTTTTCCGACTGATGCTAGATCAAGGCATTAACCTTGCGCCTTCCAAATATGAAGCGTGGTTCATGACAACAGCGCACACAGAAGCCGATATCGATGAGACTATTAAGGCTGCTAACTATGCTTTCTCTCAGTTGTCTGCAACTTAACATTATTATTTCGAACGTATAATAGTTTATTACAGTAAAAACACCCGTTCATCACTGCCTTATGCAGTCAGATGGACGGGTGTTTCTTTTAAGACATTTGAAATAAGCTTTACTTTGTCATCTATTAATCGCTTTAACTCTACTTAATCCTGTTCAATCCTGTTCAATAGCAGCAGTCTATCGTCCGAATCCGATGGAGTTCCACGCCCATCCGTATTGTTGGTAATCACATAGATGTTGTCACCTTTCATCTTCACATCCCGCAGTCTACCTTCACCCTCAAACAGCACTTCCATGACATTCGTCTCCGGGTCAAAACGGTAGAGAGAACTTCCCAGCAAGGTTGCTATTAGCAAGCGGTTATTAGCATCAACCGTCATTCCTGAAGGGGCAATCGCTATCTCCCCTGTATGATAGATCGGCACTATCATCCCTTTTCGCTGCTCATCCCCATTGATGGTCGGCCAGCCATAATTTCCACCTGCTACTATTTTGTTAATTTCATCATGCCCTCCGGGTACTCCTGACGGACCATGCTCACTACTCCACATCACTCCATTAGCATCCCATGCAAGGCCTTGCGGGTTGCGATGACCATAGGAGTATACATACGATCCCGGAAAAGGGTTCTTGTCAGGCACGCTGCCATCTTGAGTCATTCGCAATATTTTGCCTGCTAAACTGTTTAGATCTTGTGCTAATTCTCTCTGCTGTGCGTCTCCTGTGGTAATATAAAGCAACTCATCGGTGCCGATTGCCATTCTACCGCCATCATGGTTGGAAGACCCCGGTATCCCTTCGATTAAAGCCTTCACTTCATCCCACTGATCGCCATTTTGCTTGATCAAAACAACACGGTTGAACAGCTCGCCCTTCTCCTCGTAAGTGTGATATGCATAGGCTAACCTCGACTGCTTGAAATCAGGTGCGAGCAAGAGGCCTAGCAGCCCTCCTTCACCTTGATGCGTTACATTTTTGAGCAAGTGAACCGATTGGCGCTTTGTTTCCTTACCATCGACCCTTACAATATTGCCTTCACGCTCACTGATATATATAGTGTCTCCATCAAACGCGATAACCCATGGTACGCGCAGTCCCCCAGCTAATACCTCATATGCCGCAGCTGGCTCGTTCGAATGAGTAGGTTCTACAGCGACCGGCTTGTCCACGGCTGTGTTAGACGGTTGATTAGTTGACGTATTTACTGGCGGATTTATAGACGTCGAAGGATCATTTTGCTCACAAGCTGCAATTAGCCCTGTTAACATCATTAACATGACAAAAACAGTTGTTTCCTTTGCAATCGTCATTATTGTAACCCCTTTGATTAGAGAAATTGAGAAGATACAGAGAAGGACAACGTTCCTGCGAGTATACGCGGTACGTTGTCCTTCATTATTTACTCATTAGCTTTTGCTACTGCTAAAGAAGCAACGAGTTCTTCATGTATAAGTCCATTTGATACCGCGACGTTCCGCACACCTATATCGTAAGGCTTACCAAGTGTATCCGTTACAACTCCGCCTGACTCTTTAATAAGCAACGCTCCTGCCGCCACATCCCAGCTATTCAGCCCAATTTCCCAAAATCCGCTTAATCGTCCCGATGCTACATACGCCATATGAAGCGCGGCTGATCCCGAAATTCTGAGGTTGCGAACCTGAGGTGCGATCGCCTGTATCCCTTTTAGATTCAATGCCAAAGCATAATCACGTTCAGCTGGCAAGCCTGTCGCTAGCAAGCTGTCACTAAGTGTATTTTCCTTAGAAACCTGCATCCGCTTACCATGAACATAAGCCCCCTTGCCTTTCTCAGCCACAAAAAGCTCATCCTTCATCGGATCATAGACAACACCGACGATTACTTCACCATGATGAGCAAGCGCAATCGACACACAGAAAAACGGAAAACCGTGCACGAAGTTTGTTGTGCCATCAATTGGGTCGACTATCCATAAATATTCAGCGTCACGCACATTTTCAAGCGCTCGAGTCGAAGCTTCAGGGCCTGGTTGTACACCCTCTTCACCAAGAAATGAGTGATGAGGAAAATGCGTCAGCACTAAATTTTTAATTAACCGCTCTGAACCTTTGTCTACCTCAGTAACTAGGTCATGCGAGGAATACTTTATATCAAGGCTTGCGTAATTTCCGAGCTTCGTCTTTATCCATTCTCCTGCCTTTGATGCGCAATTTATTGCGACAGCCGTAAAGCTTTTCCCGCCTACTACGGAAGCGTTGTTCTGATCACTCACGATCCATCACTCTTCCCTCTATATTAAATTTTGAACGTAATACTCATGCTCTAGATTGATACGTCCTCTCTTATAACAAGTTTCGGATTTGGTTATGTTCACCATATCAAAATGATCGCAATCCTTCAATGATTAATTGTCCTGCTAGCAATAATAAAGTAATTCTTAATAACCAAAGCAATCCCTTGCCGCTCATTTTCACAGCAATAGCCGCTCCTAGCTTTCCACCTATCCATGCGCCTGGTACTAAAGCGAGTACTAACATCCAATCAATTTCACCAAGCCCGATATGCATCCCGCTTCCAAGTATCGATGATAAAAATATAACGAACATAGAAGTAGCGGTCGCCACATGCGGGGGAAATCTGAACAAAAGGACCATAAGTGGAACAAATAAAGAACCACCGCCAATTCCAAAGAGACCTGAGATGAGACCAACACCAAATCCAATCGCGAGTGCTGATACCAGCCCATAACTATATGTATGTACCTTGCCAGTAGCATCCTTTAATGTACGAACAATCGGCCATTCTTTCGAAAACGGTTTCATGTAGTCTCGTGCAATTAATAAACCCGCCATGGCTAACATAAAAATACCGAATATCAGCTGAAATAGTCCAGCAGGCATTATGMCTGTCATTGCAGAACCAATTACAGCAGCAGGACCGCTCGTTATAAAAAATAACCAACCGCTGCGAAAATCGACTATTTTTCTTTTTGTATAGGCAAGTGTAGAAGAAAGTGCTGTAACGACTAACACAGTTAATGATACACCTACCGCAGTCGAATGCTCAATCGTTTCACCCGTCAACACTGGTCCGAGCAGCATTAGTACCGGAACAATTATAATGCCGCCACCTAACCCGACAATACTGCCGAACATTGCAGCTACAACACCTAGCAGTACAAATAGTACCCATTCCATCCCGATAATCACTGCTTTCTATTACAAAATCGTGTTGGTTAATCTGAGGAGCTGCAAATAACATACAAGAGCACCGACAAGTCCAATGCTTGACGGTGCTAACACGATTCTTATTCGTGTTTCATTATTTCTACACTTCCACCGTCCAGAACTTTGACGCCATGCCCATGCTCCTCTAATTGCTTCAAATCCTCGATGAGTTTCATTAGGGCCTCATCCTTGCTTTTCGCTTCGAGCATACAATCTAAATACGGAGTTGTACGTGCTGCATGCCGTAAAAATTGAACAAGCGGCTCAGGATCAACAAAATCAGCATGACCACGCGGGTCAGAAATACTTTTTGGACTGGAAGCATGAATTTTGGGAGGAAGCTCCTTCTCATTCTGATACCCCAGTCGATCACGCTCAAGTTGCCACGTTCGCTCTATGCGCGGCCAAAGAGAACCATACAGCTCGTCCTCTTCAATATCTCCTGCATTTACAGCATGGTGATGAATATCGAGCACCATAGGCACATGGGTAGCCTCAGCCACTTCAAGCGTCTCACGTGTATTAAACGTTTTGTCATCATTCTCCAGAGTGACACGATGCTGAAGCCTGGAGGGGAGTTCACCGAACTGATGAATAAATCGCTCCGCTGCCACAGGCTTATCCCCATATGCCCCGCCGATATGTATGTTGCATTTCGTCGCTTCATCTAACCCCATTGCCTCAAGCATTTTAACATGATTAAAGAGATCAAGCTCAGACTTCCTTAGCACCTCTGGGCGAGGTGTGCTGAATACACAAAAATGATCCGGGTGGAAAGAAACCCGCATCTGATGTTTTCGAACAAAATCACCGACTTCTTTGAACGCTGGTTCGAGTGCCTCGAAAGGATTCCATCCCTCTAAATCCCCATGCGTAGCCAGTGGAATGAGCTTAGATGAAAAACGATACATCTGAATTCCACTAGCCTTGGCATGCTTCATAATACGTAAAGAATTATGCAGATTCTCTTCTGCAATTCTTTCCAGCTTACGAATGCCAGCTTCTCGGTCGTCTAACTTGGAGAAGCTGGAAAACGTCATTGTTTTGGAAGGCGAGGCATTTTTAAGATGCAAGCTCATAGCAACGAAGCCGAATCTTACAATCATCGTCTAAGCCTGCTCTCCAAAAAACATTTCAAACGCAAGCGCCGTCTGTATTCTTGCTTCTTCCTCAGTCAACTTTCTCACGAGCTCCATCTCCACTCCCGTAACTTCTTCACCTTGAAAGTTAATTTCAGCGGTGGAAGCTAAGATGCGGACAATCGCAATTGCTTCGTTCGAAGGCGTGTATGCAAATACCTTCTGTCCTACTGGATATACTCGAAAGCCGCTCTTGACCATTTTGCCCTTCCCGTACTCCAACAATTCATAAAGTTCATTATCGGACTTAAATTTGCACACAGAATTAAATTCGGTTGCGAAACCCATTTATTTTCCCTCCTCTCAGTGAAAATCAACCAAACCTTGAAAGGCTTCTACCAACCTTCAAAGGCTTTTCGAACCCACCCAAACCCTCCCTTCCAAGGGAGGGCCCCGAGGGGCTGCCGCCCTCTGGACACCTGCAATTGGAGTAACGTAGGAGTTTCAGAGACGGTTGTGTGGTACCTTTTGTGGCGGATCGCTTTCGTCTTTGGGACACGCTTTACTTTTGGTGCGCTCGAGTTACCTGAACAGCTGAGTAACTTAGGAGCTACTGTGACTGTTGTGTGGTACCTTTTGCGGTGGATCGCTTTTGTCCTTTGGACACGCTTTACTTTTGGTGCGCTCGTGCTACCTGAACATCTGAGTAACGTAGGAGCTGCAGAGACGGTTGTGTGGTACCTTTTGCGGTGGATCACTTTTGTCCTTTGGACACGCTTTACTTTTGGTTCGCTCATGCTACCTGAACATCTGAGTAACGTAAGAGCTGGACAGATGGTTGTGAGTTACCTTTTGTGGTGGATCGTTTTCGTACCCCTGCGGGATACGTTTTTTTGTGTGCTCGTGCTGCCTGTACTCCTGAGTAACGTTAGAGGTACAGAGGTGCGTGTTTGTTGCCTTACCGCGCGGATCACTTTCGTACCCCTGCGGGATACGTTTTTTTGTGTGCTTGTGTTGCCTGTACTCCTGAGTAACGTGTGAGTTAGAACTGTAACAGGTAACTAGTTTGTTTTAGTTTCACTTTTTGAGCTTATGTTGGTGCGAGATTGTTACTGGGGAGCAGTAGTTTCAAATTTTGAAACTGCATGCTCCTTTTGGCAATAAGAGTTAGTGTATTTATGTTATTAGTGCTATTTTTTGAAACTAATTCAGTGCTGGGGCGGAGTTTTTTTGTGTTTAGTTGAACTTTCTGAAACTAATTTGAGTCAAATTAGAAATTAGAAATAAACTAGAATCAAATTAGAAACAAATGATACTTTTTCCGCGAAGTTTCATTATGGAGTCACGCTAATAGAAGCCGGCGAACCCGATCAGTGCGATAATTAGGTAGTTGATTTGAATACGCCGCATAATCTAGCGGGATTGATCCGATCTTCAAACTAATTTCAAGCTGCAATGCTCCTACCTGCTACACTAGTATGCTGTAATACTTATATTTCGTTGCCTACAAAGTCGATGCGTTGTTTGTCGGCGTAACGGGAAAGAGCTAGGTTGATTAAAGTATCTAGGAGCTCTTTGTATGGAATGCCGGTTTCTTTCCACATGAGTGGATACATGCTGAATGGCGTGAATCCAGGCATTGTGTTCACTTCGTTGATGAAGAGTTGACCGTCTGATTTGCGAAGGAAGAAATCTACGCGGGACAGACCAGAACCGTCAATCGCTTGGAATGCACGAACAGCCATTTCGCGGACTGATTCTGTAACTCCTTTTGACAAGCTTGCAGGAATGATCATGCTCGACTTTCCGTCGATATATTTCGCTTTGTAATCGTAGAACTCATTCGACGGAGCGATTTCGCCTGGTACAGATGCTTTTGCTTCATCATTGCCAAGCACGGCAACTTCGATTTCACGAGCATCAACGAATTCTTCGACAATTACTTTACGATCAAATCGCAGCGCGTAATTAACGGCAGCAATTAATTCTTCGCGGTTTCTTGCTTTGGATATACCAACGCTTGAACCTAGATTAGCTGGCTTTACGAAGCAAGGATATCCGAGTGATACTTCGCATTCCATAATGAAGAATGAAGAATCTCTATCCCATTGCGTGCGGTTAAAGTAACGGAATACGCATTGCGGCAGCCCTTCTTGAGCGAATACTTTTTTCATTATTATCTTGTCCATACCGACGGCAGAAGCGAGAACACCCGCTCCTACATACGGAATGTTAGCCATTTCAAATAGTCCTTGAATAGTTCCATCCTCACCAAACGTTCCATGCAATAACGGAAATACAACATCAATTTGTGATTCATTGCCTGTTGATGAGCCTTCTTCATTCAAGCTTTCAAACAATGGAGCGAGCGCGAAGCCGGTTTGCTTCGCCTCGCTCTCCTTGTACCGAAGCTGCTCTACACTTTCTGGCCGTGATGTCCATATGTCGCCTGTATTCCATTTGCCTTGCTTTGAAATATAAAAAGGCTTGATTTCATATTTACTGTAATCAAACTCGCTCATGACAGCAAAAGCAGTCTTTAGAGAGACCTCGTGCTCTCCCGATTTCCCCCCGTATACTAAGCCAACTCGAACCTTGCTCTTCATGGCACATCCTCCGGTACGATTATATTTCACAACTGCTTTCACATGTCGTGCATTCATCTACAACATTTAATATCATTTATAACTTAATTAATTCTATAAAGTTTACAGAAGATCAGCAATATGAAAAAAACGATACTTGGTCTGTTCCGTCCAAGCATAGGAATCACGATAATCCCAATAACGATGCCTGCTGGAAACAGTATTCGCATTAACGAGCGGCATCCCGAATGAATCAAAAGCTGTTACGATTGTACTGTGCTGGAACCGATTATCTCCATTCCAATCGTACGTGATCACATCACCGAGTTGAAGGTCTTCAGCAGAAGGAACAACTTCGGCGCTCAGCCCAGACGACCTTGGTGCTGACAAATAATTAGTCATCGCATTTGACACAGCCCAGCTGTAGCTCCACCATTCGCTCCCTTTATTGCGACCCTTATACCACCATCCCGATTCTCTCTTACTAGTATAGTTCATCGGCGCATTACCTGCAAAGACACACTGCGACACATAATTGGTGCAATTTACCTCGAAAAGCTCAAACGCAGGGTTTCCCTCGTTCCACCAGCGATCAGCGTAAGCAGCAACTAAATCTCTCCTATAATGTGCCGCTCTAAGACGGTGTGTGAATTGCGGTATTAGGTCATAATTTAAGTATGGTGTTGATGGTGAGGGCCCATCGCCAAATTGGTCTGAATAATTTTCTGCTGTGATCCAATTATCCATGGATGTACCAAAGCGAGGTCGGCGCTCGGCTATTAGCGGCTCTACACGCATAACATCCCAGCTGCCGCTGGTGGAGTTAAGCCAGAGACGTTCATACTCAGATCTCTCCTCCATATAATAGCGCCCTGCTTGTTCCATCCGTCTTTTAATATGAAGTCTAATAAGCACCGAAACTTCATTTGGTGACTCGTTGACGCGAACAAGCTCTGCCTTTGTCTCACTGCCTGCTGGAATCGCACCTCTAAGCAAATCGCGCTCACGCAGACGACCTAGCCTGTTGCGCAGCCGATCACAATGATCTGCATCCGTCACAAAATCAGCAAGCACCGCTGCATGCTGTTCTGTTTCCGCTTGATTGTATAAGCTTACGTAACGATGGACAGCTGATTTCCAGCCCTGCAGCTTTCCTTCCTGATCATGCTGATTATAATCTGACGAGCGCATTAATGAATTAAGCTTAACCTTGGAGTGATTGATTGGATCAGACAGCTGCTCCAACCTGTTCCCTTGCTGCATTGGCAGCCTCTGTACATCATTTGCAGCGTCCTTGTGCTGCTGCTTACCAGACGTTAACGGTTTTGTCGACGCTTGATTACGCTTCTGAACCTGATTGCCCGGTCCTCGGTTACCCGTTCTCGGCATCGCAATTCCTCCCTGAACTTATCGTGAGCGAGCGATCATACATATTTCAAATGAACACGGAATGATTGGTTCATTATATGAGGTGATCTGCCGTTTCATGTGACATTCACACACATGTATTTCTGGGCGTTTTCATATGGCTTTAGGACAGAATTGGACTTTACGGAATGACTGTTTTAACGATATACTATAGATATAGTTATTTTGAAATTGTGTTTCACAGTATGAAACACGGACTACATTCAAGCGAGGAGAATGACGATGGCTACACAAAATCAGTATTCCGTTCGTACAACGCTCGACGCCGGTGGCAAGTCTTATGCTTACTACCGTTTGGGCGGGCTAGAAGAACAAGGACTTGGCGATATTTCGAAGCTTCCTTTTTCTATTAAAGTATTACTTGAGGCTGCTGTTCGTCAGTTTGACGGTCGTGCCATTACAGCTGAGCACGTAAAACAGCTGGCAACTTGGGCTGACGGTCGTGAAGATAAAGAAATTCCTTTCATCCCTGCTCGTATCGTTTTGCAGGATTTCACAGGCGTACCTGTTGTTGTTGATTTGGCGGCAATGCGTGACACTGTGAAAAGAGCTGGCGGAGATCCTAAGAAAATCAACCCGCTCGTTCCAGTAGATCTCGTTATTGACCACTCGGTTATGGTTGACGCATTCGGTACTCCTGACGCTCTTGAGTACAATACAAAGGTTGAATTTGAGCGTAATGAAGAGCGTTACCGTTTCCTTCGTTGGGCACAAACAGCGTTCGATAACTTCCGTGCGGTTCCGCCGGGTACAGGTATCGTTCACCAAGTTAACTTAGAGTACCTTGCATCCGTAGCAGCAACTAAAACAATCGACGGCGAAACTGTTGTATATCCAGATTCCCTTGTTGGTACTGACTCCCATACAACAATGATCAATGGTCTTGGTGTTGTTGGTTGGGGCGTAGGCGGCATCGAGGCAGAAGCTGGTATGCTTGGACAACCACTTTACTTCATTATGCCTGAAGTAATTGGCTTCAAGTTGACAGGCAAGCTTGCAGAAGGTTCAACAGCTACTGACCTTGCGCTTACTGTTACTCAAATTTTGCGTAAAAAAGGCGTTGTAGGCAAATTCGTGGAGTTCTTTGGTCCAGGCTTGTCCAACATCAGTCTTGCTGACCGTGCAACGGTTGCCAACATGGCTCCTGAGTACGGCGCTACAGTCGGCTTCTTCCCTGTAGATAACGAAACGCTCAACTTCTTGCGCCAAACTGGCCGTCCAGAAGATTTGATCGAGCTCGTTGATTCTTACTACAAAGCACAAGGCATGTTCCGTACAGACGATACGCCAGATCCTGTATTCTCTGACATTATTGAGCTTGACCTTTCCACGATTGTTCCATCCCTTGCAGGTCCAAAGCGTCCACAAGACCGCGTTGAGCTAACAGCGATGAAAGAATCGTTCAACAATATTATCCGCACGCCAATCGACAAAGGCGGATACGGACTAAGTGATGAGAAAATCGAGCAATTCGTAGACGTGAAGCATCCTGACGGTCAAGTAACTAAAATGGGTACTGGCGCTGTTGTAATTGCTGCGATTACGAGCTGTACGAACACTTCTAACCCAAGCGTAATGGTTGGTGCTGGACTGGTTGCTAAGAAAGCAGTTGCTCTTGGACTTAAGAAGCCTGCTTATGTGAAAAGCTCATTGACTCCGGGCTCGCTCGTTGTAACTGAATATTTGACTAAAGCAAACCTAATCGAGCCGCTTGAAGCTCTTGGCTTCCACGTTGCCGGTTATGGCTGCGCAACTTGTATCGGTAACTCTGGTCCACTTCCGGATGAAGTAACAAAAGCTATTGTTGACAACGACATGACTGTTTCTGCCGTTCTTTCCGGTAACCGTAACTTCGAAGGCCGTATCCATGCTCATGTAAAAGCCAACTACCTTGCTTCACCGCCGCTTGTTGTCGCTTATGCTCTTGCTGGTACGACAAACATTGATTTGACTAACGATCCAATAGGCTATACAGAAGATAACAAGCCTGTGTATCTGAAGGATATTTGGCCAACATCTCAAGAAGTTAACGACGCGATGACAGCTGCGCTTAACCCGCAAATGTTCCGCGATAAATACGAAAATGTATTTACGCAAAATGAGCGTTGGAACGCAATTTCGATACCAGAAGGCGAGAGCTATGAGTGGGATGAGAAATCAACCTATATCCAAAACCCGCCATTCTTTGAGAACCTTAGTCCTGACCTTACGGACATTCAAGATATTCATTCAGCAAGCGTACTTGCTCTTATGGGCGATTCCGTTACGACTGACCATATCTCACCTGCCGGCAACATTACGGTTAACAGCCCAGCTGGACAATACTTGATCGACAACGGTGTTAAACGTCAAGACTTCAACTCATACGGCTCACGCCGCGGTAACCACGAAGTCATGATGCGCGGTACATTTGCGAACGTTCGTATTCGTAACCAAGTGGCACCAGGCACAGAAGGCGGCGTAACAACATACCTTCCTACGGATGAAGTGATGTCGATCTACGATGCGTCGATGAAATATCAAAAAACCGGCAAAAACCTTGTTGTTCTAGCTGGTAAAGAATACGGTACAGGCAGCTCCCGTGACTGGGCAGCAAAAGGTACGTACCTTCTCGGCGTAAAAGCTGTAATCGCTGAAAGCTTCGAGCGTATTCACCGCTCTAACCTAGTTGGAATGGGCGTATTGCCGCTTCAATTCCCAGAAGGTCAAGGCTGGAAGACACTTAATATTACAGGTCGTGAAACGTTTGATATCGTTGGCATGTCGAATGACGTTTCACCAGGTCAAAATGTTACTGTTACTGCAACTCGTGAAGACGGCACAACATTCGAGTTCCCAGCTATCGTTCGTTTGGACTCTATGGTTGACGTGGATTACTACCGTAATGGCGGTATCCTGCAAACGGTACTTCGTCAAATGATCGCTAACATGTAATAGTAAGTTCAAATGTGTTACATGATTACATCTTCATGTATCTAAATAAAAAAGCAGGCCCTGGGGTTAACCCCAGGGCC
>NZ_JBFUHJ010000002.1:0-90953 GCF_056402455.1 Paenibacillus sp. P4_A7
ATACTAGTGAGTGTAACAGATAACGGCAAGGGTATCAGCCCTGAGAGAATAGATGAAATTAAGCAGGCTCTTGAGACATCTGACGAGAGCTCGGATTCCTTTGGGCTTCGTAGTATCCATGAACGTCTTCGTCTACTCTATGGAGACCGTTATGGCATTTCTCTTCAAAGCAAGCTAGGGGAAGGGACAGCGGTTACGGTCAGGTTTCCGGACTTAGGGGAGGTTATATAGAGCTATGTACAAAGTATTTATTGTAGATGACGAGCCGTTTATTATAGAAGGACTTTACGATATTGTGGATTGGGCGGCAATGGGAATGGAGATTGTCGGAAATGCCGAGAATGGACAAGATGCGCTGGATTTGATCAAAGTGACTCCGGTTGATATTTTGATAACAGATATTTCTATGCCGATTATGGACGGGCTTACCCTCATTCGCAAAGCTAGGGAAATATTTCATACAGATCTTAAAGTCATTGTTCTAAGTGGATTCAATGAGTTTGATTATTTGAAGGAAGCGATGAGGCTTGGTATCGAAAATTACTTGCTCAAGCCGATTAATCTCGAGGAGCTTAAGTCTACGCTAACGAACACACTAGGCAAGCTGAGTGTTTCGAAAGCAAGATCCACCTTTAATGAACAAAGCAAGCAGATTTTAAAAGATAACGTGATGTATAGGTGGATGACGCACCAAATTGATGTCGAGTCATTTAATGAACGCGCCACATTTCTAGGTATTCAGTTGGATACACCATATGTAGCGATTGCCATTCTGCGTCAGGAGCATGAGACTATAGAAGTGTTTGAATTCGTTTCAAGGCAACAGGCCTATAACCAGTCTATGGTATCATTCCGTGATATGGACGGCGATATCGTCATTGTATTTAAAATCAAAGAACAAAGCAGCGGCCTGCGTGAAGCAGAAGCTGTCATACACAGCTATAAGCATATGCTCTCTAATTATGAATCGCTTCGTTTTTCACTTGGCAGCGTCGAGTATGTGGATGAGGCCTTCACAAGCTACGCAAACGCCAGAAAAGCACAGGAGTATTTCATGATCCTTCAGGACCAGACCATGATCGTTTATAGTGAATTGCCAAGTGGAGTGGGTCAGAAGCAGCAGGGCTTTCCGTTAGATTGGTCTGAATACACAAAGATGATCATGGTTAAGGATAAGGACTCATTATTGAGTAGAATTGACGAGGATTTTGCAAACTTACAGAAACAGGATGGAATTACGCCGAGTGATATTAAAGATATAGGACTGGAAACGATCATTCGTTTTAAAATGCTGCTCAAGGAAATCCGATTTGACGAGGAACCAGAGTTTTACAATGGAGTGCTTAGTCGAATGCGAGACGTTGATAAGATTGGTGAATGGATAAGGGCGATTCAAGAGGCGGCTGAGATTACGGTAGATTCTTTGATTCAAGATGTAAAGAGTCCTGTTGTTCAACAAGTGCTCAATCACATACATGGTTCATACAACGAGGACTTGTCTTTGAAGATGTTGGGAAGCTTATATCACATTCATCCTGTTTATTTAGGACAATTGTTCCAAAAGGAAATGAATGAATCCTTTACTGAATACATGAATAAGTACCGAGTGGAGCAAGCTAAGATACAATTGCAAAACACCCCGCTTAAAGTGCACGAAATTTCTAGGAACGTAGGGTATTGGGAAACCGGATATTTTTATAAACAATTTAAAAAGTATGTAGGGATATCCCCAACAGAATACAAAGGACTGCTGAAGCGATAATCGCGAAGCAGTTTTCTTTATTTTGTACATGATTTATTTAGTTTATGTCCTATTTGTAAATGCTTTCATGACTTAAAGTAAAGGTAGTCCTTGTGACAGATAAAATCTACATTAATGAAGCCATACAGGGACAACATTCATCTGGGAGGGTATACAGAAATGAGTAGAAAAAGAAAAAGCTTTTCTCTTGTGTTGACAACGCTACTGGCTCTTACACTTGTTGTCAGCGCATGCGGCGGAGGCAAAACAAACAACGTTACGGACGGCGCGGCAAATGGTGGGAAGACTTCAGAAAAAACGACTGAATTGATCTGGTACACAATTGGAGTGCCTCAAAAGGATTTGAGTCGTGTTACAGCAGAAATAAACAAGTATACAAAGGAAAAGATCAATACAACGGTTGATATTAAAATGATCGACTTCGGCGACTATTCGCAGAAGATGCAAGTAATGGCTGCTTCTGGCGATCCGATGGATATCGTCTTTACAAGCTCATGGGCGTTTGACTATGTGCAAAACGCACGTAAAGGCGCATTCATGCAAATTGATGATTTGCTTGAGAAGCAAGGCAAAGGTATCAAGGAAACACTTGATCCTGCTTTCCTCGAAGGCTCCAAGGTTGATGGACACAATTACGGTGTTCCTGCTAATAAAGAGCTTCCTGCTCAAGAGGTATGGCGCTTCAATGATGAGCTTGTGAAGAAGCATAACCTCGATATTTCAAGCGTGAAATCGTTGGAAAGTCTTGAGCCGCTTCTTAAAACAATCAAGGAAAACGAACCTGGAATTGTACCATTAGCGATCACGAAAGATTTCACCCCGCTCTTGCCGTTTGACTACGTTATCGAAAAACTGCCAATGGTGGTTAACTTGGATACTAAGGACTATAAAGTTGTTAATATTTTGGAAACTCCAGAATTGAAGTCAGCTCTTGACACTATGCATAAATACTATAAAGCCGGCTATATTTCGCCAGAGGCTGCAACAACTACTTCGGCAGAGGATCTTTACAAATCCGGTAAATGGTTTACAGATCGTGCAGCTACCCAGCCTCTTGCAGAGAATTCATGGTCCGCAAGTTATGGTTACCCTGTAACGTCAACTCCGGCTGGCGATGCAGTCACATTTAACTGGTCAGTAATGGGTTCAATGCAAGCGATTTCCGCTAACTCTGATCATCCAGAAAAAGCGATGGAATTCCTTAATCTCTTGAACACAGATCCAGTGCTTCGCAACATGGTGGACTCCGGTATTGAGGGTGTACATTATGAGAAAGTCAGCGAAAATGTAATGAAAAACTTGCCGGAATCAAAAAACTACGATATGCCAACATTCTCTCTTGGTAATATGTTGATTACTTACTTGAACGAAAACGATCCAGAGAACAAATGGGAATTGTTTAAAGAATTTAATGCTTCCGCTAAAAATGCACCGCTACTAGGTTTCAACTTTGATGCTACAAAGGTATCCAAAGAAATTGCAGCTATACAAAACGTTAGGGCTGAGTACTGGCCTTCTCTTATGACAGGAACGGTTGATCCAGCAACATATTTGTCAAGAGCAAACGAGAAATTTAAGGCAGCTGGACTTGATGCAGTCATGGCTGAAGTACAAGCACAGCTTGATGCGTGGAGAGCAGCAAACAATAAATAATTGTAGTCGTGTAGATCGGGCAGGTTAAATGCCTTGCCCGATCTTTTTGATTTTTTCAAAGGAGGGATAATCGTGAAAAAGTTCGGCGATTTTTTCAAAGACGTCGTTAAAAATAAAGTAATGCTCTTTATGGTTTTGCCAGGTGCGGTGTGGTTCCTCTTGTATTCGTACCTCCCTATGGTTGGTACGGTTATCGCTTTTAAGGAATACCGTTTCAGTAAAGATGGCTTCTGGGCAAGTATTGTGAATAGTGAATGGGTCGGGCTCGATAATTTTAAGTTTTTGTTCAGTACAGATGATGCCTACATTATTACACGAAATACAATTCTTTATAATGTTGCTTTTATAATACTTGGGCTGGTGCTTTCGGTCGTAATGGCCGTGGTGCTGTCTGAGATTGTGAATAAGAAGCTGGCAAAGCTTTATCAAACAGGTATGTTCCTTCCTTACTTCTTATCCTGGGTTATTGTCGGCTATTTCGCATTTAGTTTTCTGAGCTCAGAGCGCGGCATGCTAAACCAGATTTTTGAATATTTTGGTTGGGATGCGGTTCAATGGTACTCTGATCCTACATTTTGGCCGTATATATTGATATTCGTTTATTTATGGAAAGCGGTCGGCTATAGCAGTGTGGTATATTTGGCTTCGATCATGGGGATCGATAAATCACTCTATGAAGCGGCTATGATTGACGGTGCCAATAAATGGCAGCAGATTCGCAGCATTACGCTTCCGATGCTAAGTCCGATTATTACCATTATGACGTTGCTCGCTATCGGTAAAATTTTCTATGCGGACTTTGGCTTGTTCTATCAAGTGCCTAGAGATTCGGGAACGTTGTATTCTGTAACGAACGTTATCGATACTTATGTATACCGCGGTCTTAAAACAACCGGCGAAATTGGCATGAGTACGGCAGCGGGACTTTATCAATCGGTTGTCGGTTTTGCCCTTGTTATGTTCTCTAATTACATCGTGCGCAAATTCAACAAGGATAACGCCTTGTTCTAAATTGCTGAAGGGAGTGAAGAATAGTGTCTCAAAGAATAAAGAAAGCACGCGATTTTCATCATCTGTCTAGGACGTGGAATGTCTTATTCAACTTATTTGCTGGAATTTTCGCTTTTTTATGTATTTTCCCTTTTTTGTTTGTAGTTATTATTTCATTTACCGATGAAGGCGCTCTAGCGAGAGACGGATATAGATTGATCCCGTCCGAATGGAGTTTGGAAGCCTATAAATATGTTTTTCAGACCGGGGATACACTGCTTCGCGCTTATGGCGTTACTATATTTGTAACGGTAGTTGGTACGATTATAAGCCTGCTGATGATAGCGTTCTATGCTTATGCCGTTTCTAGAAAGAGCTTTAAGTACCGTAATTTCTTCTCTTTTCTCGCTTTTTTCACCATGCTGTTCAATGGCGGTATGGTTCCGACCTATATCGTCGCGACACAGCTTCTCAACCTTAAAGATTCCATATGGGCTCTGATTTTACCGCTTGCGGTCAACGCTTTTTATATTATGATATTGCGTACCTTCTATAGCACGAGTGTTCCGGATGCGATTATTGAATCTGGTAAAATTGATGGTGCAGGAGAGTTTGGAACATTTATTCGCTTGGTGCTTCCATTATCATTGCCAGGTCTCGCGACGATTGCCTTGTTTAGTACACTTGGCTATTGGAATGACTGGTTTAATGCCCTGCTTTATATTGAAAACCCGAATCTGGTTCCGCTGCAGTCCATGCTCATGCGGATCGAGACTAATTTACAATTCATTTTGCAAAACTCACAGAACAGCTCGCTTGGTCTAGATGCTCTAAGAAATATGCCGCAGGATACTTCGCGTATGGCAATGGTTGTTTTGGCTACAGGACCGATCATATTCGCATACCCGTTCTTCCAGCGTTACTTCATTCAAGGCCTTACTATAGGGGCTGTTAAAGAATAAATGCATCGTAGAGGAGAGTTGAACGAATGATCTATAAAGACAATGGTAAGCCGATTGAAGAAAGAGTGGAGCATTTGCTCGGGCTTATGACTTTAGAGGAAAAGGTCGGCCAATTGCTTCAGCCGTTTGGTTGGCAGACCTATGACTATGTAGATGGAAAAATAGCACTTTCAGATTCGTTTAAGAAGCAGGTTGAAAACGGTGGTATTGGTTCTCTATACGGTGTGCTGCGCGCAGACCCGTGGACGGGGGTTACATTGGAGTCAGGACTCTCTCCTCGAGAAGGTGCTGAGGCGGTAAATGAAATTCAGCGTTATGCTATGGAGCATTCCAGATTAGGTATTCCGATTTTGATTGGAGAGGAATGCTCGCATGGTCATATGGCGATCGGAGCAACCGTCTTTCCGGTACCCCTTTCGCTTGGAAGTACATGGAATGTGGACCTGTATCGCGAGATGTGCCGCGCTGTAGCAAAGGAGACGCGAAGCCAAGGCGGCGCCGTCACCTATTCGCCAGTGCTTGATGTCGTTCGTGACCCGCGTTGGGGACGGACCGAGGAGTGCTTCGGCGAGGACCCTTATTTGATTAGTGAATATGCAGTAGCATCTGTAGAAGGACTTCAAGGCACATCGCTAGATAATGAGGATAGCGTTGTCGCTACACTGAAGCATTTCGTTGGATACGGCAGCTCAGAGGGCGGCAGAAATGCGGGTCCTGTGCATATGGGTATGCGTGAATTGCTTGAAGTTGATCTGCTTCCATTTAAGAAAGCGGTTGAAGCCGGAGCGCAGTCTATTATGCCGGCATATAACGAAATTGATGGTATTCCCTGTACAACGAACAAACAGCTGCTTCATGACCTGCTCCGTACGGAGTGGGGCTTTGACGGCATGATTATAACCGATTGCGGTGCAATCGATATGCTCGCATCGGGCCATGATGTGGCGGAAGATGGATTGGACGCAGCCGTGCAGGCAATTTCTTCAGGCATCGATATGGAGATGTCAGGTGAAATGTTTGGCAAGTATTTGTTACAAGCCGTGCAAGAAGAGAAGCTCAATGTTTCGGTCGTTGATGCTGCCGCTTCGCGTGTGTTGGAGCTTAAGTTCAAGCTCGGTTTATTCGATCGGCCATTTGCCGACCCGCAAAAGGCGGAGCAGCTAATCGGAAGTGAGGAGCATGTCTCTATTGCCCGTAAGATTGCTGTAGAAGGTATGGTATTGCTCAAAAACGACCAAAGCCTATTGCCATTGTCGAAAACATCGTCCGGTAAAATAGCGGTAATTGGACCGAATGCGGATGTTGGCTATAATCAGCTTGGCGATTATACTTCACCACAGCCTAAATCCAAGGTGGTAACCGTGCTTGACGGTATTCGTAATAAATTTGTAGACAAGCCTGATCTCGTACAATATGCGCCAGGATGCCGGATCAAAGGCGATTCAAGGGAAGGCTTTGAAGCTGCCTTGGCATGCGCTGAGCAAGCGGATACAGTCATAATGGTCGTCGGTGGTTCAAGTGCCCGCGATTTTGGAGAAGGTAGTATTGATTTAAAGACAGGCGCCTCTAAGGTAACAGAACACTCTTGGAGCGATATGGATTGCGGGGAAGGGATTGACCGCATGACACTCAGTCTGTCCGGCGTACAGCTTGAATTGATTCAAGAAGTACACAAGCTAGGTAAACCTATTATCATAGTATATATCAATGGCAGACCGATTTCTGAGCCATGGGTTGACGAGCATGCTAGTGCTATATTAGAAGCTTGGTATCCAGGGCAAGAGGGCGGAAATGCAGTTGCGGACATTTTGTTCGGTGATGAAAATCCGTCTGGCCGATTGACCATATCGATTCCTAAGCATGTCGGTCAGCTTCCAGTCTACTACTATGGCAAAAGATCTCGCGGGAAACGTTACCTTGAGGAGGATTCCCAGCCTCGTTATCCGTTCGGATACGGGCTCAGCTACACGGAATTTACTTACTCCGAGCTGAAGGTTACGCCTAATCAGATAGCCCCGGGAGAAGAAGCGGTCGTGTCATTGGAAGTGAAAAATACGGGTAACCGCAATGGTTCCGAGGTAGTTCAGCTCTATGTGTCAGATGTAGCAAGCACGGTAACAAGGCCCGCCAAAGAGCTGAAGGGCTTCCATAAGATAGAACTTATGGCTGGAGAGAGCCGTACCGTCGAATTTAAGGTAGGTTCAGAACAGCTTCAATATATAGGAATAGATTTAAAACCAGTTGTTGAACCGGGTTTGTTCCGAATTCTAGTAGGTAAGCATGTCAATGACACCCTTAGCGCAGAGCTAGTAGTACGGGAGGATAAGTAGAGATGGAACGTATCAGACGTTTTATTAGAGAGCTATCCGAGCGGCAGTGGCTGCAGCAGCAAGAGCTGAGAGATTGGGAGATCATCCGCTCCACGTACATGCTTCCAGGTCAGTATGATCAATTTGCTGATTTTACTGAAGGAAAAGATTTAGATCACTTTCCTAGTAAGCAGGGGACAACCTACTTTTTTAGAAAAAGCATTGAATTGCCTTCTTCTTGGACCGATGGCCATTACGGCCTATCGTTTCAATCTGGAGGAGAAGGACTGCTTCGTATAAATGGAGCCTCTGTTCAAGGATTAGATCGTAATCATACATTCGTTACGCTCGATTCGGTTAGGTCAAACTGGCCTTTGAAGCTGGAAATCGAGCTGTACGATCCGATTCCAGAGCCCGTGGATCCACTTAACCAGCAAGCAGTTATTCAACCACCAATCACTTCTGTTCAAAGCTTGCTAGTGCAAGTGAATCGTGCTGTGCAGAGCTTGATGTACACGGTAACGGTTATTCGGGACAGCATGCTGCTGCTACCGGATCAGGATTTCCGTCGGACGAGGCTTATGGCGGTATTGCATGAAGCAATGGATAGCTTTGTTCAGTTGGACAAGGATGCGATTGCCGAAGGCAGCGCTTTAAAGGAAATTGAAGAACAGTTAGTTCAAAAGGCTAGCGAGATTGGCGGTAATGCCGAAGGAACGATTCATATGGTCGGCCAGTCGCATATTGACATCGCTTGGCTTTGGCCGGTGCGCGAGACGGTTCGGAAAACAAGCCGGACGTTCTCAACAGTAGATGCTCTCATGGACGAATACCCGAATTATAAGTTTGCTCAAAGCCAGCCTCTACTTTTTGAATTTCTCAAAGATAACGATCCGGAGCTGTATGGGAGAGTGAAAGCGAGAATTAAGGAAGGGCGCTGGGAATTAGTTGGCGGTATGTGGGTAGAACCTGATCTTAATATACCAAGCGGCGAATCGTTGATGCGTCAAATGCTGTACGGACAACGTTTTTACCAAGAAGAATTCGGTAAAACATCAGAAATCGAGTGGCTGCCGGATACGTTTGGGTATTGTGCGTCGCTTCCACAAATTTTAAAGCATGGCGAAATTAATTATTTTATGACAACAAAGCTTGGATGGAATGATACGAATGTGTTCCCTTATGATCTGTTTCATTGGGTTGGTATTGATGGGACACCGATGCTCTCATACCTTAATCACGGTGTGAATGAGAATACGCTGCCCAAAGATGTGCACGACCATTGGCAATCCTATCGCGAGAAAGAGAAGCATAACGAACAGATGCTGCTTTACGGACATGGCGATGGAGGCGGCGGGGTCACCCGTGAAATGCTAGAGTATATTGACCGCGCTCATTTAATGGTTGGTCAGCCTGAAAGCAGATACAGTACGGCGGCTGCGTTTTTTGACAGCATTGAGAAGGAACAGCCTGCGCTTCCAAAGTGGCGCGGTGATTTATATTTGGAGCTTCATCGCGGAACCTATACGACGCATGCGCGCAATAAGCTAAAAAACCGCAAAGCTGAAATATTGTACCGAGAAGCAGAACTATGGAATGCGCTCGCTGCCGAGGTTATGAACGCGGATCAGACGGCGGAAACGAACAAGCAGCTCCATGAAGGCTGGAAGCTTATTTTGCTCAACCAGTTCCACGATATTATCCCGGGTTCAGCAATAACGGAAGCATATGAAACATCTGAGAAGGAATATACGGAAATATTCGATAAAGGCGGCTTCAGCTTGCAGCAAGGCATGGAAGCATTAACCGCTACGATTTCTACAGAAGGTGAAGGTACGCCTTATATTGTATTTAATAGTCTCGGATGGAATCGAGATATGGTCTTGCAGATCGAATTAACCGCTGAGCAAAATAAACTAGAGGCTCGCGATGCAGATGGAATGCTGATTGTTATCGACCTTATAAACGATGCGGCAGACGGAACAAAACAAGCAGTAATAAATGTTCAGGAAGTTCCGGCATTTGGATATAAGACAATATGGTTGAAGCAGTCGGTTTCAGCTGATGAGCGCTCTGATAGTTCAACATCTTCGGCACCATTTAATGATGAATGGGAAACTGAATATTATAAAGTTCGTTTTAATAAAAACGGAGAAATGGTAAGCTTATTCGATAAAGGGGCATGTCGTGAAGTACTGCAAGAGGGCGAGCGAGGCAATCATTTTCAATTTTTCCATGATCGTCCGACGTTATGGGATGCATGGGACATTGACGATCGCTACGAGCAGCAGCCTGCAGGAGACGCCCAGCTGTTAGAGAAGCAAGTGCTTCTCAAGGGCAAGGTCAAGGATGTGCTTAGATTCCGCTGGAAGCTGAATCAATCGGAGATTAGCCAGGATATTATTTTTTATCATCATGATCGTCGAATTGATTTTGAAACCTCTGTATCTTGGAATGAAGCGCATAAATTGCTCAAGGTTGCATTCCCGATCAATGTCATTACGGAAAAGGCGACTTACGAGATCCCATTCGGTGCTTTAGAGCGTCCGACGCATCGCAATACGAGTTGGGAGCAAGCACAATATGAGGTTTGCGGACACCGTTTTGCAGATGTATCGGAACGAGGTTACGGAGTAAGTCTATTAAATGACAGCAAATACGGTTACGATGTTCTTGGAAGTACAATCCGGTTGTCGCTGCTTCGCGCACCCAAATGGCCAGATGTAACAGCAGACCTTGGTGATCATTCATTTACTTATTCTTTGTATCCGCACGAGAGTGATTGGCAAAGTGCTCATGTTGTACGGAAAGCAGCGGAATTAAATCATGGACCTATTTATAGGGCAACCACGGCAAAACAGGGTAGACGCCCAGCAGCCGGGTCATTAATTGACTTCTCAGGAGAGCATGTTATTCTGGATACGGTCAAGCCGTCGGAAGACGGACGTGGTACAATCATTCGTCTTTATGAATCGTCAGGCGGCCGCGAACAGGTTAGCATCAGCTGGCCTCAGCCCGTTTCTGCGATCTTCCTATCGAACGCTTTGGAAGCAGAGCTTGAGAATGTAGAAGCTGCAGAAGGCCGCATCGAGTTGCAATTTGCTCCTTTTGAGATTAAAACCATTAAACTAAATCATACAACGTAACTGAGGAGAGATACGTCTTGGAACAATTCAGACTTCCCAAAATACCAATGCCTAAGCTCGATATGCCTAAAGCTATTCAAGAGATAATGGAAGAAGCAGAACAAAAGCTGGCACACCGGCCGAAGCTTCTTCAACTCTTCAAAAATTGCTTTCCTAACACTTTGGAAACGACGACGAAGCTGATGGATGACGGTACTACCTTTATCATAACAGGCGATATCCCGGCTCTATGGCTTCGTGATTCCGTTGAGCAAGTTATTCAATATGTACCTTTTGCGAAAAATGATGCTGACCTACAGCGAATCATAAGCGGTTTGATCAAACGGCATATTATGTATATTGGAATTGATCCTTATGCGAATGCTTTCAATGAAACGGCAAATGATTGGCATTGGAATACAACGGATGAGACGGAAATGTCTCCATGGGTATGGGAACGCAAATTCGAAATCGATTCCCTTTGCTTTGTCATGAGACTCGCGTATCAGTATTGGAAAGAAACAGAGCTAACGGATATTTTTGATGCGGGCTTCAAGGAAGCGATACGCACAATTCTTGAACTATTCAAGACGGAACAGCGTCATTTCGAGCAATCGCCTTACCGTTTTACAAGAGATAATGGTATCCCGGAAGATTCACTGCGTAATAGCGGACTCGGAATGCCTGTCAATTATACGGGTATGGTTTGGTCGGGCTTCCGTTCAAGCGATGATGCTTGTGATTTCCATTACAATATTCCAGGTAACATGTTCGCAGTAGTTACACTACGCCAAATGCAGGAATTTGCAGAGTGGGTATTCCGCGACATGGATTTGCTGAAAGAACTAAAAGATTTAGAAGCGGATATCGATCATGGGATTCAATTGTACGGCATTTACCGTCATCCGGAATTTGGACCGATCTATGCTTATGAGACAGATGGCTTCGGCAATCATTGCTTGATGGATGATGCCGGTACACCTGGTCTAATCTCCATCCCTTATCTTGGTTATGTTTCGGCGGATGATGAGATTTATCAAAATACGCGGAGATTTGCGCTTAGCAAACATAATCCTTTCTATTATGAAGGAAAAGTAGCGAAGGGCATTGGCAGTCCACATACGCCTCCAGGCTATATTTGGCATATGGCTCTATCCATGCAGGGAATTACAGCAACGACAAACGAGGAAAAACTCGAGATGATCGCTATGCTGGAAGCAACTGACGCGGATACTGGCTTCATGCATGAAGGCTTCCACTCTGATGATCCGGCAGTATTCACAAGAAGCTGGTTCGCGTGGTCGAACAGTCTGTTCTCTCAGCTCGTATACCGGGCTATGAAGGATGGCATTCTATGAGCAAAATGATTATTTTTATCGACCCTAAGTTTCCTGTGAGCGGTGCATTGAATGCTGAAGCAGCTGCGGAAGCCTTATCAAAGGTTGGTACTGTTGTTGGAGCGGCTGAACTAGCCGCTTCTTTGCAGCGTGCTGAGGGCGGAAGCTTTATTAATATGCATGCGCCTTACTTTCCAAAGTCGGCTTGGCCGGCTATATTGGATTATTTGAAAAGAGGCGGCGGTTTGCTCAGTATTGGCGGAGCGCCGTTTAAACACCCTGTTCACCAGGAAGGCGGAGAGTGGATTGTAGAAGCAGAGCAAACGGCTTATCACCAGGAGCTTCATATTCATGAAGCATTGCGGGTGGATGGAGCGCGTGTTGCTGGGTATCAAGCTGCGCAAAACATTCCGTTATTTGCTGGAAAAGAGACACTGCTAGACGTTTCGGATACATGGAATTTGGTACCGCATGTAACGAAAAGCAGTGACCTTCCGCATCAAATGGGATCATCAGGACCGATGGACACTCGTGTATATCCACTGCTTAAGGGAGTTACAACCGGGGGCCGGGAAGTCTCTGCTCCGGTCGTTCTATGGGAGCATATCGGCGGTCCTTTTAAGGGTGGGCGTTGGCTGTTTGTAGGTCAATCATTGCCAACCGATTTCTGGAGTCGCGGCGGTGCCAGCTCTATTGCTGAGTGGGCAAGCTTTAGCGGAAAAGGAATGACCGAGCTGTGGATCAAGCCTAATTACGCTTCATATGAAGCAGGAGAGCGCGTTCAGTTGACGCTGCAAACCCAGCTTTTGAGCCGTTCAATGAATAGTGCTTCTTCCGATAAATGGACATTTGCTCTCTCAGTTGAACGTGAGGGCGAATCCTCACCCGTTTGGACGAAAGAGTTTCAAGAAGATGTAACAAGAGAACTGAACTTTGTTCGTATTTCGCTTCCGATAGACATCCAAAGCGGATTATATAGAATCATATGCAGAGCAGAAGGACCTGACGGAGAAATCCGTGTGCTGAAGCAAGGCTTCTGGGGCTTTGATGCTGAGCTGTTGAAGCAAGGAACGCCGATAAGCGCTGGACGTGATTATTTTATCAAAGATGGAGTGTCCCTTCCGGTTGTCGGCATGACGTATATGACTTCCGATGTGGCGCGTAAGTTTTTATTCCTGCCTAATGCAGACGTATGGGATCGCGATATGGCGCAAATGAAAAAAGCGGGTATCAACTGGATTCGTACAGGTATTTGGACGGCCTACCGCAACATTATGCAAGTTGACGGTCATGCATCAGAGGAAGTGCTGCGGGCGATTGATGCGTTTGTGCTTACAGCAAAGCGTCATGATTTGCAGCTTACCTTTACTTTCTTCTCCTTCACCCCTGAGACTTGGGAAGGTGTAAACCCTTACCTCGATCCTCGCAGTGTGGAAGCGCAGAAGCGGTTCATTCGTTCTATCGTTTCGCGTCATAAGAACACAGCGAATATTGATTGGGATTTGATTAATGAGCCTTCGATGTTCGATCCTGTACAGATTTTCTCCGATGGACCAAGATCTTGCAACGATCCTTACGAGCTGGCAATGTTCTCGCAGTGGCTTGAGGAGCGTCATGGATCAATTGAGAAGCTGCAGGAGCACTGGAATATGTCCGCTATACAGTTGCCTGACTTCGCCTCGGTTAAGCCGCCGGCTGCTGAAGAGATCAACTTTAATATTCAGGACATCCACTCAGGGAAAAAAGGAACACGTTGGCTGGATTACGTACTATTTTCCATGGATATGCACAATGTTTGGGCGAAACAGCTTTATGCAACGATTAAGGAGCAATGTCCAGACCATATGGTTACAGTCGGGCAGGACGAAGGGCTTGGCGCCCAAAGACCGTCACCGTTCTTCTATGAAGAAGCGGTTGATTATACGACTGTTCACTCTTGGTGGTTTAACGATTACTTGCTATGGGATGGTATCTTCGCTAAAACGGCGAATAAACCGAATCTCATTCAGGAAACGGGCATTATGTACGTTGAGACGCCTGATGGTAGAGCAAAGCGTTCGGAGTTCGAGCTTCGCAATTTATTAGAGCGTAAATACGCCTATGCCTTTGCAACTGGCGGAGCAGGAGCTGTTCAGTGGATTTGGAATACGAACTTCTACATGGACAATGCCAATGAATCACAAATTGGCGCACTGCGCGCGGATGGAACGGAGAAGCCAGAGGCTGACGTATCCTATGATTTTGGAAGCTTTATGGGTGAAATCGGAAGCCTCTTTAGTGACCGCAAGCTGGAAGAAGTGGCTGTTGTTTTCCCATATTCCAATGATTTTTCAAATAGAAAGCTAGCCTTTGATGCGACAACCAAGCTGACTCGGGCATTAGCTTATGAGATGAATGTACCGTTCCGAGCGGTTTCAGAGTACCATCTAACAGACCTTGAAACGCAGCCGGCGAAGCTTATCATACTGCCGAGCGCTCATAATGTAGATGACAAAGCGATGAAGCAGCTTCTGGATATTGTAGAACATACGGGTGCTACATTGCTTGCAACGGGTGCGCTTAATCTGGATGCTTACTGGCATGTGACAGATCGTCTTCATCCTATCCTTGGCAAGACAGAGCTTCGTAATGTGCAAAGGGAAGAAATGCTTGTCCTTGCTGGCGAAGCGTTATCGGTCTCTTATGGACACCGTCGAATCGCTGAGGTTGTTAAAGAAGTAAGCATTGATACACCTGAGAAGGCTGGTACTGGTATCGCAGGTAAAGGAACAGATGTTATCGATCTTCCACATGGAAAAGGTCGTATCATCTGGAGTCCCCTTCCGATCGAATTAAATGAACGGATCTTGCCACTGGTGAAGTTGTACAGCTATGCCGTTGAAGCAGTAGATGTGAAAAGTGGTTTAGAGTGGCTTTCGGGCGGTGAGCTTTCCGGCGTTTATGGCCGCAAGCTTAGCTACAAGGATGGTTTCCTCTATATTTTTGTATCTGAATTTGCTTGGGATGCTGACATTGCTGTCAAAGATACGGATACAGGTGCTTCTTACAGCTTCTGCTTAGAGCCGGAACGCACCGTTATGTTTGCTGCTGACCGAGAAGGACGTCTTCTGTCTGTATATCGGCCGCATGAGGTTACAATTGAAATGAATGATAATTCTAAAGCATAAAGGAGGCAATCACTATCATGTCAAAAAGAACAGCCCATATCATTTCTCATACGCATTGGGATAGAGAATGGTATTTGCCCTATGAAAAGCACCACGTAAACCTTGTTAAGCTGGTTGATTCCTTGCTTGGTAAGCTTGACGCTGACCCTGAATATAAAAGCTTCTATATGGACGGACAAACGATTATTTTAGAAGATTACCTTCAGGTTCGTCCAGAGCAGGAGGAACGCTTGGAGAAATATATTCAAGAAGGACGTATTATTATCGGCCCTTGGTATATTTTGCAGGACGCATTTCTCACTAGCGGTGAAGCGAATGTACGCAATATGCAAATCGGACATCAGGATTCAGTAAAATACGGAAGTCCTGCGAAAATCGGTTATTTCCCCGATACATTCGGACTAGTTGGACAAACCCCTCAGCTTATGCTGCAGTCGGGGATTACGAATGCTTTCTTTGGACGCGGAGTAAAGCCGACAGGCTTTAATAATACGGTGTCTGAAGGCGGTTATGAATCGTCCTTCTCTGAATTGGTATGGGAAGGCCCAGATGGATCGAAAGTGCTAGGCATTTTGTTTGCGAACTGGTATTCGAATGGTAATGAGATACCTGTGGATGAAGAGCAAGCAAAAGAGTTCTGGGAGCGTAAGCTAGCGGATGCGGAGAAGTATGCATCTACAGAGCAATTGCTGTTCATGAACGGCTGCGATCATCAACCTATTCAACTTGATCTGCCGGAAGCGCTGGAGACAGCACGCAAGCTGTATCCGGATACTGATTTTATACATTCAACTTTTGAAGACTATTTGGTAGCAGTAGAAAAATCAATGGATCACCAGCTTTCTTCCGTTAAGGGTGAGCTGAGAAGCCAACGGACTGATGGATGGGGAACGCTAGTTAATACGGCGTCTGCTCGTGTCTACTTGAAACAAATGAATCAGCAGGGTCAGGTTATGCTGGAGAAAGTAGCGGAGCCGCTTGCTGCGCTTGCTCATTCGCTTGGTCAGGACTATCCGCATCATTTGTTCACTTACGCTTGGAAAACGTTAATGCAGAACCATCCGCATGACAGCATTTGCGGCTGTAGTGTTGACGAGGTGCATCGTGAGATGGTCACTCGTTTTGACAAGAGCCGTCATGTAGCTGAGAGCATCATCGATGATAGTAAAGCGGCAATTGCTGATGCAGTTGATACGACTCCATTTGCTAAGTGGGGAGAAAATCCACTGCCTGTAGTTGTATTTAATACAACAGGCTGGGAGCGGACTGGCAGCTTGACGGTAGAAGTTGACGCTGAGCGTCATTACTTCAACAATGTTCCTACGTTGGATGCGGGTACTAAGTCTAGCAAGGAAGCAGACCTTTCAGGATTTGTTTTAGTGGATGCTGAAGGTCATGTTATTCCATGTACAATGGATGATCTTGGTCTGCAATTCGGTTATGACCTGCCGGACGACAAGTTCCGTCAACCATATATGTGTCGCAAAGTGAAACTTACGTTTGAGGCGGAGAATGTTCCGGCACTTGGACTGAAGACATATGCACTGGTACGGAATGAAGCACTTGCAGCGTCTGCTGCGTCCAACAACACGCTGGGCACTTCGCTGTTGACAGGTGAACATGTGATGGAGAACGAGCTGTTGAAGGTTGCGGTTGCAGAAGATGGCTCCTTCCAGCTAACGGACAAAACAATCGGTAGAACGTATAGTGACCTTGGTGTATATGAGGACACGGGTGATATCGGAAATGAATATATGTATAAGTAGCCTGATGGAGAAGCTGCACGCACAACCAAGGGTTTTAAAGCTGTTATTCAAGTACTTGAAGATACTCCTTACCGTGCATCCATCGAGGTTATTCATAATTGGTCAGTACCAGCTTCAGCTGAGGACAAACTAGATGAAGAACAGCATGAGCTAATCTACTTCCCTGATCGCAAATCGCAGCGGGTGAGTGAGACTGTGCCGATGACAATAAGAACAGTGATCACTTTGAATCGCGCCGGCAAGGGTGTTGAGATCGAGGCAACATTTAATAACCAAGCGAAGGATCATCGTCTACGGGCAATGTTCCCGAGTGATCTGAATGCATCCGTGCATCAAGTGGATTCTATGTTTGAAGTTGCTCAGCGCGGCAATGAGCCAGCGTCGGAGTGGACTAATCCAAGCAATGCTCAGCATCAGCAAGCATTTGTCGATGTAAGTGAAGCTGGAGCTGGACTCACCGTTGCAAACTTCGGCCTAAATGAATACGAGGTATTGCGCGACGGACGGAATACAATTGCGATTACGCTTCTTCGTTCAACAGGCGAGCTTGGCGATTGGGGTTACTTCCCTACTCCTGAAGCACAATGCCTAGGAGAGAGCACAGTGCGTATGGAATTGATTCCTCACGGAGGAAATGGCATTAGCAGCGGCGCCTATACGGAGGCTTACCAGTTCCAAATTCCTTGGATGGCCAAACAGACTGGCGTTCATGAAGGTTCTTTATCTGCTTGCTACTCGCTTATTAAATGGGAGAGCAAGGAGCTCGCGTTCTCTTCAATGAAGCTGAATCCAGAGAGCAATGACATGATGCTTCGCTGGTACAATATGAGTGCGCAGGAGACAGAACTATCTTTGAATCACGGACTCGAGTCCCCGCGTATTTACACCAGCGATATTTTGGAGACTGAGGGCTCTGATATGACGTTAAATGTTAATGCTGATAGTAATTTATCGTTGCCTGTGAAGCCGTATGAAATTATTACATTGGGCATAAGCACAACTTCAAGATCGTAACAACTTTGGTGTAAAGAATCCCGATCAGGTGAGAAGCTATTACTGCCTCTTGCAAACTGATCAGGATTCTTTTTTTGCCAGGGCGATATCCAGTAATCGAATGGTGAACACTTCTACATTCCTGATTATTAATGCATACATGTTATTCTTGATTTCTCACGAAAAGTCCATGATGAAGGGATAGTTAACCTGATATGGGGGATAGGTCAAAATTGCGCAAGGGGAAAAATAGAGGGTTTTGATCAAAAATTACACATCTTATTTAGATCTAATTCAGCTGTCAATTATCGTGATTTCCCCGCTGTAATGCGGTTGTTGCCCTAATCGAAAATGACATATATACGAAGCTCTCTGATTTCGGCTATTCTTTTTGTAAGCGCTATCACCTCTCGATTCAGGTTTTGATACCGCATCCAGAAGAACAATAACAGAAGTAGGAGGGGGAGATAATATGCAGGGTACTAAAAGTATCTTATCGGGCAGCGCGCTTCCCAAGCAGAAGAAGGAAGAGAGTAAAGTATGGAAGAGAGTCCTGCAAAACTGGGAACTATATATATTTATAGCACCAGCGGTTTTATACTTTCTCATTTTTGCTTATGGACCAATGTACGGCATACAAATCGCTTTTAAGAACTTCGTTCCAACAAAAGGGATCTTCGGAAGCGATTGGGTTGGGTTCGACCATTTTATCCGTTTCTTCAATTCCTATTATTTCTGGGACTTGATATGGAACACATTAAGTATCAGCTTGTATGAACTGGCCATCGGCTTTCCGATTCCAATTATACTAGCGTTGGCATTCAATGAGATAAAGGACGGATTTTTCAAAAGGACAGCTCAGACCGTTACGTATGCGCCTCACTTTATTTCTGTGGTGGTTATGGCGGGGATGATCATTACGTTCTTGTCACCCTCATCGGGAGTTGTTATTAACATTATTGAATGGTTTGGATTTAACGCTCCTGACTTTTTAACGGATCCGAGATGGTTCAAGACGATGTATGTGCTCTCGGGCGTTTGGCAGAGCGCAGGCTGGGGTACCATTATTTATTTGGCAGCGTTATCAAGTGTTGATCCAGGGCTGCATGAAGCAGCGATTATCGATGGCGCCTCACGTTTCCAACGAGTTCGCCACATTAACATTCCGACGATTGCTCCAACAATAACGATACTATTAATTCTGAATATGGGCAGTATGCTTGGGGTAGGATTTGAGAAGATACTATTGCTGCAAAATTCATTGAACATGAGCTCGTCGGATGTCATTTCGACTTTCGTATATCGTGCGGGGTTAATAGATGCCCAATACAGTTTCTCAACGGCGATCGGTTTGTTCAATTCTGTAGTCAACGCGATCCTGTTAATTGTCGTGAACCAGGTTGTGCGCCGTACCAATGATAGTAACAGTTTGTGGTAATAGAAGGGGGTGAGGCAGATGATTTCTGCTGTTAAAGAAACCGGTAGGGATAAAGTATTCGTTATTTGCAACTATATTTATGTATTCCTAGCTTTTCTGATCGTGGCTTATCCTTTAGTGTATATAATCAGTGCTTCAATAAGCGATCCGAAGTTAGTCGGTTCGGGTGAAATGTGGCTGTGGCCTAAAGGTATTACCTTTGAAGGCTATAAGAGAGTTTTCGAGAATGAGAGTATTTGGATCGGATATGGGAATACCATCCTCTATACGGTGGTAGGAACGTTGATCAATTTATTCGTTACGCTGCCTGCGGCGTATGCCTTGAGCCGCAAAGACTTTGTGGGACGAAACTTTTTTATGGGCATGTTCATGGTGACTATGTTCTTCGGCGGCGGCCTAGTGCCAACTTACTTGCTCGTCAAGGAATTAGGCATGATAAACACGATGTGGGCACTTGTTATTCCTTCAGCCGCTTCGATCTGGAACATCATTGTATCCCGGACGTTCTTTCAGTCCTCGATTCCGAGAGAACTGCAAGAGGCCGCTCAAATCGATGGGTGCACGAACATGCGGTTGTTCATCAAAATTATTTTGCCGTTATCAATGCCAATCATCGCTGTTATGGGGTTGTTCTACGGTGTAGGCAACTGGAATAGCTACTTCTCGGCACTTATTTATTTGAATGATGCTGATAAATACCCGCTGCAGCTCGTCCTACGCCAAATTCTTGTTCTGCAAGAAATGTCGGCACAGGGTGGGGGATCCATGGATGCGTCATCAGCAGCGGCACTTAACAACAAAGCGGAGATCGCCGCGCTGGTTAAATACGCAGTCATTATCGTGGCAACAGTACCCATTATTGCTATTTATCCGTTCCTTCAGCGTTATTTTGTGCAAGGTGTCATGATTGGTTCCGTTAAGGGCTAATCTTGCTCATACATTTATTAATCTAAAGGGGAGAATTTATAATGAAAAAGCTTCGGAAATCTTCAGTATTGTTATTATGTTTCACATTGCTCATGTCATTATTGGCAGCTTGCGGATCATCCAAAGACGAAGGTGCTGCTAGCGGTACAAATGACACGGCTGCCTCCAAGACGGCTGAGGGTGTCACGAAAGAAGGTTTTCCAATTGTTAATAAGCCGCTTACATTGACCATGATGTCACAAGATGTCGGTGTTGCGGATTGGAATAAAATGCCTGTTCTTCAAGAGATGGAGAAATTGACAGGAATCAAGCTGGAATATCAAAATTCACCGAGCGACAGCTTCGCAACGAAGAAAAACCTAGTATTTGCCAGCGGTACTTTACCGGACGTGTTCTACGCTGCGGATCTTAAGCCTGCTGAACAAGTAACCTACGGCAGTCAGGGCGTTCTTATCCCTCTTGAAGGTTATATTGATAACGGTTACGCGCCTAACCTGAAAAAGATTTTTGACGAGAATCCGGATATTCGTAAGTCGTTTACAACACCCGACGGTCATATGTATGCGCTACCCAACATCGATTTAGCGGCGGTCTGGTATCGCGGCCCGATGTGGTATAACGGTAAATTCTTGAAAGCCCTTGGGGTAACTGAACTGCCTAAGACAACTGATGAGCTTTATGCCTATCTAAAGCGAGTTAAAGATGAAGATCCGAACGGTAACGGGAAAAAGGATGAAATTCCGCTTACTTCCGTTAAATTAGACGATTTGCGCATGTTCTTCCTTGGTTTTTGGGGCATTTATGATGAGGTCGTTTATGCCGATAAGGATGGTAAAGTACACTATACTCCACAAGAAGAGGGCTACAAAGGCTACTTAACATTTTTGAATCGTCTGTGGAATGATAATTTGCTCGACCACGAGACATTCTCTCAAACAAATGATCAGAAGAAAGCTAAAGGCGAAAATAATCAAATTGCAGTGTTCAATGATTATTTCCCTTACTTCACGCTTGGCGGTGAACCAAGTGAAGACAATCCATTGATGACTCCTGTGAAGAGTGAAATAGCTGGTTCCCCAGTCTATGGCAAGCATCCTGGTATCTCTGCGAACGGTACCTTTGCAATTACGAACAGCAACCCAGCTCCAGAAGCGACAATGCGCTGGATCGACTACCTATACAGCTATGAAGGCGCTACACTGTTCGCCCAAGGTCCTGAGAACTTACTGTGGAAATATAAAAACAAGGATACACACGAGAAAGAATGGCTCCCGGTTCCTGGCGGCGTGGATCGTGAAGAATACCGAGGTACGATGACACCGAACTATGGTATCCTCACTCCTGGTATAAACGATACTGAGCTTACAAAAGGACTTAAAAGTGACTTCGACACATGGATTGATAAGGAAAATGCGGAAAAGCTTACTCCAATCGGCAAAGCGCCTTTCCCTAACGTTTATTTAACGAATGAAGAGCAGTCCGAAGCTTCCGCTTTGTTGTCCGATCTAAACACGTATGTTAAACAGATGGAAGCGAAGTTCGTAACAGGTAATGAACCGATCTCTAACTGGGATAATTATACGGCTCAAATCAAGAAAATGGGTGGTGATCGTATAGTAGAGCTTTATCAAGGCGCATACGATCGCTGGAACGATTCGAACAAGTAGAATGAAATAAGCTAATATACCCGGTCACGCTAAATGGTGACCGGGTATATTGCATCCTATTTTGTTATTCTTCATCGAGGTCCTGTGCTGTATCTGTCTGCTCGTTCTCTGAGTACAGCTTGCGGTATTGGCCTGGGGTATAGCCAGTTTCCTTTTTGAATTTACGGATAAAGTTAGGCGTATCGAGGTAACCGACTCGTATAATGATATCTTTTAACGGATCATTCGTTGTTTTTAAATGGTGCATGACCTCTTCCACCCTTTTTTTCCAAATATATGGAATGAAGTTCAGGCCCATCTTCTCCTTGAATGAACGACTGACATGCGAAGGCGATATGGCGAACTCAGAGGATATCGTCTCAAGACTGAGTGTATGATCCATGAAGTGACTGTCAATGTAAGCAACTACTTGGTCCATTAGTGAATGTTCTTCCTTTTTCGTATTGCGCTCAACCTGCGTGCAGATCCGGGAAGCAAGATTCAGGAAATTACGCTCTAATTCATCCAATGAATTGAAATTCATATGGGGAGCAATTTCCTGCATGACGTTATGGATGCCGAGTTCAGATGCGGTCTTCAACATCGTATTCAGAATGTCAAAGCTTATGCAGCGTATAACCAATGTGGAAAGATCGGAAGATTGCAAGCCTCGGATCGTCGGACTGATTATCTGTGCCGCCACATCATAGCTTCCTAGCTTCAAACTTTGCGAGAGCTTCATCAGCACATTATTAGGAATCCAGTAGGTGTGATCTGGCGTATAAGACAGCTTCTCAAAATAAGTGACCGCGCCATTCCCGGTTGACATACGAAGCTCAAATGCGGAACAGGCCTCAATAAAGGACTGATTAATCTGGTCAGGATTCGAATAGCAGAGTCCGACGCCAATCATCGGAATCAAATCAAACATTTCGAGCATATTGCTGCGTATAGCTTCAACAATATGGCGGACGTGAGTGAATTCCTCCAGATTACTATCAAGGTCGAAGCTGACTATGAGTGCCAGCTGATCCGGTTGCGGGAGCTCAACGCCATAGGCATGCGCGATCAGCTCTGGAAACTCCACCTGGGCAAGCAGCTCGATAATTTCTTGTCGATCTTGTCTGTCGTCCGGATGATCTTCAAATTGGGCCCATCCGATAACCATCACGAAGTGATGAGAACGGTTGAATTGAAGGTCGAATGCTTCCAGGAGATCAGGTGTCATGCTCTGGGCGTTTCCGTATTTCAGCAGCATGGACAGAAAGTGATTGCGAGCATAGGGCTCCTGAAGATCTACCCGCGAGCTGTAATCCTGCAGCGCTGTCCGGATATGCTCAAGCTCATTGCCGGATGGGGCGGATTCGCCTGCCGAACGTTTTGATTTGGATTTGGAGTTCGCGAACTCAACGAGCATGGATATCGGTTGGTATTGCATTTTAGCAAGCATGAGCGCGATCGCTGCACCCACAAGCACGACAATGCAGAATAACATGATGATGAAGCTGCGAACATGCAGCACGCTGCTGAAGAATTGGGAGCTTGGCATCAATGTCATATAGGTCCATCCGTTTTCCTCAGACTTTACAGATACGATAGAATGCTGTTCACCATTAATGGTTTTACTGTGAATGCCTGAGGGCAGCTTATAGAGAGATTTGGCCTCTGCATCCATAAGGGATTCACCTTGTTGATTATTGGTCAGAATTTGGCCGTTGTTATCGAAAATATAGGATAATCCTTTGTACTTGCCTAGAATCGAATTGATTAAGCCGGTGAGCTCGGATTCTGGGATCAAGTACATGATCGTGCCGTGCGGATTAGTACTGTTTGGTGTAATTGGAACCAGATAAGCCAACATCGATTGCTGCAAGTGGGTGTTGCGATTTACGAGATCGGCCGGCCGCATGGATGGAAATACGACACTGTTCAAATCTTGGACGAGATCTGCTTGCTTCCAATTGTGGAAGCTGTAATTATTGACAAACACGTCAAGACTCGACATTCCTTCGGAAGAGTAGATTTTCTCATCCTTGTGAAAATACAGAAACATTTCGCCAATGATAGAGCTTGTTGCTTTGTATTGATCCAGCGCTTGAATAGCCTCTCCGCCGTAATAGGAATCATGGACTCGAAAAGGGGTCAGCCTTTCGTCATAGGAGACACGAGAGGCGATTTCACTCAACTCTTTCATTCGGGCGTCAATAATATTTTCGGTTTGTGTTAATTGATTAAGATGAGACTGTTCAATCTCTGACCTTAAATTGCTGACAGCGTTCTCATAAATAAATACGGTAATGAGGATTAAGGGGAGAAGCAGAATGAATAAGTAGGACCAGATATATTTTAGAAATAGTTTGGATCTGAAGTAATTACGATTCATTGTGTGTGCCTCCTGTTGTTTGCCGATAGGGATGAGCCTTTCTAATGATATCAACAAATTTACCGTTTGGACATAGAGCGATGGGCATAAGGGATAATATGCTAGATGCCGAATATTTCATTGGAGGTATACCATGAGTGAATTGAATGCTAAAGAACAGGAACAAGAGCAAGTTGTCCAGCAGGGCGTTCATAACTACAGCAGTGAAGAACAGTGGGTGAAGCCAGAGGATCCGCTTCTGCTGGAGCGTCTTGAATGGTTCAAGGACCAGAAGTTGGGTCTCATGATGCACTGGGGACCGTACTCTCAGCTTGGCGTCGTAGAATCGTGGGCACTCATTGACGAGGATGAGGAATGGTCCCGCAACGAGATCGATTGGGATGTCGACGCGGAGGAACTGAAACGGCAGTACTTTGGATTAAACAAAACGTTCAATCCGCTCCGTTTTCAGCCTGAGCTATGGGCAGACCTGGCTGCGGAGAACGGCTTCAAGTATTTAAATTTCACGACTAAGCATCATGACGGCTTCTGCATGTGGGACACCCACACAACCGAATACCGCATCACAGGTCCAGACTGTCCATTCCATACGCATATACATGCCGACATCTGCAAGCAGCTTTTTGATGCATTCCGTGCAAAAGGCTTAGGGATTTCTGCCTACTACTCGAAGGCAGACTGGAACACGCCTTACTACTGGGCACCAGGTATGAGGCGTGGAACCTTTACGTCACGGGGACCAACCTATGACCCGAAGGAATATCCGTGGCTATGGGAGCAATTCGTGCAGTTTACCCATGAGCAGATTATGGAGCTGATGACGCGCTACGGCCGCATCGATATGCTGTGGCTAGATGCCGGATGGGTCAATGACTTCCGTGCTCAGAACATCAGACTGGGTGAAGTAGTGGAGAAGGCTCGTGAAATCCAGCCTTGGCTTCTCTCGGCCGACCGTACCGTCGGAGGACCATACGAGAACCTGATTACACCGGAGCAGACACTTCCTGAGCGTCCGCTGAATGTTCCATGGGAGAGCTGTATAACGATGGGAACCGCGTTTTCTTTCCGTTATGAGGATAAATACAAATCTGTTAGGCAATTGGTTCATCTGCTAGTTGAAATTGTCGCTAAAGGCGGCAACCTGGCCCTTAACGTCGGACCTCAGCCTGACGGAAGGCTGTCTGAAACCGTCATTTCTCGGATCAAGGGAATGGGAGCGTGGCTCAAGGTTCATGGTGAAGCGATCTATGGAACGCGTATTTGCGAGCCGTATTCTGTAGGCAATTGCCAATTCACTAAAAAAGGTGATACGACATATGCCTTTTACTTATATAAAGATGAGCATGAGGTGGTTGAGGAGGAGATTCACATTCCGGTGCAGGCAACCTTTAGTCACATTGCTCTCATAGGCGGACAAGAGAGTCTGGATTATCGCCTGACGGAGAATGGGATAGCTGTACGCCTTCCAGAGAATGAACGGCTCGATAAAGCGCCGATTGCGCATGTATTCCGGATACAGTAAGTGAAGGTTAGACGAGCAACGATCTTTGGCCTGCGATGGAGATTAGAGCAAATATAGACCAGCAGCGGCGCTATCTATAGTGTTGGTTCAAAGGAGTTTATGAAAATGTTGGAACATTCTGCGGACTTTTTACGTCGGTAATAAAGTAGGACAAGTGTCAACAACAAGAGAGGATGATAAGCATGAAGAAGAAACTGAAAAAGCAAGCAGCAACTATTCTAGTAGCGACAATGGTCGTATCGGGGGGAGCTGTATATGCGGCGCCGAGCACGGATATAGTACCTGTGGCTGGAGTGGAGTCGGTTACAGATTCGTCAGCTATTAAATATGCTATCACGATTAACGGTAAGGATGCTTTGAATACAGGATTTCTAAATGAGGACAGCCAGCAAATTATGCTGCCGCTGCGCGAATTGTCAGAAGCACTTGGATTCGAAATCAAATGGAACGTAGAGAACAGGTCAGCAGAACTGTCTCATTCGGAATCTCCGATCTGGACGCTCGTTCAGACGGGTAAGGACAATTATACGATTAACAAAATGTACAAGCCTCTTGGTTCTGCACCAGTAATTAAAGGGGGTAACTTATATGTCCCTTCTAATTTCTTTAGTGAAGTGCTGCAGGCAAATGTATCGGTAAATGGCAGCCAAGTGACCATTTTATCCCAAGCGGAGGAAGTTAAGACATTGACCAGAAATGGCGTTATAACGGGGATTAATAACGAAGAAGACTATAAATCCATACACATAGATGGAGCAGGTACGGAAGGCTTGATTTTTAATATTGACGAGAAAACGGTCATCCGTAACACTGATGGCGAGAAAATTGAGCTTAAAGATTTGTCGCTCGGTATGGATATTCAAGCTGTGCACAGTCTTGCTATGACAATGAGCTTGCCTGGACAAACCTACGCTTACGAAATTACTGTTCAATCAGATACCGCGGCAGCTGATTACATTGGAACATCTGGTGCGATCCAAGAAGTACAGGTTGATGATAAAGGCAACACAAGCATATTAGTTAAAGGGCTCGGTATGACAGAGGGATCACCAGCTGAAGTTGTATTAATGATTCAGCCGGAGACTATCATTGTCGATAAAGACGGTAAAAAGCTGGAGAAAAGCGAATTGAAAAAGGATGGGAAAGTTCTCACTTTCTATAGCCCTGCACTTACGAAAAGCTTGCCTCCAATCGGAAAAGCTTCAAAAGTCGTTTACTTAGGTCAGGAGTAAGATAGGATTAGCATCTCGCAGTATATTTGAGTAGTAACATAGAGGCGGATTGTGGCTTTGTATAGCTGCGATTCGCCTTTTTGAATTCTTGTTCAAATAGCTTGCAGCCTCACATGTAAACCCACAACCGTATGATGTTGTGGATTTTTGCGTTCTATCGCTTTGATTTTAATATGAGTTCGAATTTTTCGTTTTAAAAAATAAATGGTTTCACTTGTGCTCATCCGAAAATGCCGAGAGCATAAGCCATTTGAAAATCAATATTATGCGAAAGCAGGAAAATTACACAGGGTGTATGATATTTCCCCTTGGATGCCTCTGCTCATTTTGCCACAATGGGAGTATGAGAAAGGGGAGATCTTTGAATGACACGACATCAAATTGCGGCCGGCGGTATTCGCGCCGAAGTGGACTCTGTTTTGAATCGCTTTACTTTATACCATGAAGGGCGGGGGCATCGGCTGCTGATCGCTCCGCAAACAAGCCTTTTCGTGCCGGTAACGGCCGGTGGGATGACAGTAAATTGGTCACTACGGCATATCGAGGAAACCGAGAAGGAGCTGCGGTTTTTCTTTGATCTTGATGACGCCCAGCATGAACCGGTTATCGGGCAGTATATACTGACGTTGCGCAGCCAGGAGGACCATATGGAAATGTCGTCCGCCTTCACTGCAGCCCGCGACTGCGAGTTAAACCGATTGGAGCTGTTCCCGGCTGAAACCGGAGTGAACTTATACGACCTCGTTAATTATCGCAACCGGCACCATACGCCCCAAACTTGGCCGGAGCTGAATTTCGGCGAGACGATCGACACGACGACGTACTCGAACGATTGGCAATTCGCGCCGCATTCGGCGCTATACATTTTGCGGCGAAACGAAGAGAGCCTGTTTGTCGGTGCCAAAAATTTGACGTCTTCTTTCGGCATGCCTCTGGCGGCCGAGGATTTCGTACTGAAACGGTGGGACCTGGACTATGGGGCGCCGGGCGCCGGTCTTGCGCTGAAGGCGGGCGAAACTTTCCAATCTCCCGTATTCGCGCTATTCGCGGAGGAAGGGAAAGAAGTGCGCCAGGTGCTGGACCGGTACACGGATATTCTCGTCCGTGAAGGGAGAATTCCGGATCCGCGAGCGAAGAAGCGATTTGCTTGGCATAGGCAAAATCTGTACTGCACCTGGCTCGATCAAGGCTACCGTTCGTTAGCGGCCATTCCGACGCAGCTCAGCGAGCAGAGCGTGACGGGTGGCTTGGACGACGCATCCGCCGTGCTGGACGAGGCGCAGGTGAGACGGGCGCTGGACGTTATCGCATTGGAACGGTTGCCGTTTACGACGATACTGATCGACGTTGGATGGCAAAAAATATCGGGCGAATGGGTGCCGCATCCCGAGCGGTTCCCGAACTTGCGCGGATTGGTGGACGAGATTCACGCCAAGGGGATGAAGGTGATCCTTTGGTGGAATTGGGCGGAACTGTACGATGATGCCTATGCGGATTCGGCACATCTGATCGGTGGGGGCAAACGCAACCGCCACGGCCGGCGCATGCGCGATTATTCCAATCCAGTTACGCAAGAGGAATATTTGCAGCCGCTGTTTCGGAAGTTTTTCTCCTCCGAAGCGGATTGCTACGATATCGACGGAATCAAAACGGACTTTCTCGCAGACAAGGTGCATGATGACATGCCGGTGCATAACCCATCATGGCGTGGAGAGGACACTTACTTTTACGAAGTGTTCCGGTTGTTCTATACGATGATGAAGAGCTATAAAGAAGATGCTTGCCATATCGGCTGCTCCGGGCATCCATATTTGAGCGACTTTATCGACATCAACCGGACATACGACATTTTCAGTTCGAACATGCTTGAGCACTGCGAGCGCGGTCGCATGCTGGCCGCGACTTCACCTGGCACTCCGGTTGCTTTCGATTTCCACTGCTACGTCGAGAATCTGGAAGGATATTTCCGCACGGCGAAAGAGGAAGAGTGTTCGGTACAAATCGGCAACATTCTCGGCATGAAAAAAGATTTCTTTTCACCGTGGGAGCCTGCAGATTCGGATTACTATGATATTCTGCGACACGGTTTGGAGATGCTTGCCGAGAAGTACGGCATTGCGGCCCAATCGGACGAGGAAAGGCCGGGCAACTAATGATGAATGGGTTTTTGGAACGAATCGGAGCAGCCTGCGCGATATCACTGACGCGCTACGACGGAGTGGAGCCTGCGGAAACGGCGGAATTCGCCGGCTTGACCGCGGGGATTCCGCTTGCAGGGGAGTCGGTTCAGCAGCGACGTGAAGCATTTGGGGCTTCGGTAACGTGCACATTGGCGTCGGCGGCCGTTTCCGACCGGGAAGACGCGCTTGACCTGACGGTAACACTCGCAGTGGAATCGGGTGAGACCGCGGAAGCGAC
Organism: Paenibacillus sp. P4_A7; assembly: GCF_056402455.1. Lineage (NCBI taxonomy): Bacteria > Bacillati > Bacillota > Bacilli > Caryophanales > Paenibacillaceae > Paenibacillus > Paenibacillus sp. P4_A7. The sequence goes on from NZ_JBFUHJ010000002.1 coordinate 29,631, forward strand.
CCTGGCAGCCGAAATCCAATTTTCTGGCTGGTCGGCGGACAATTATGTGCTCGTTCCCGGTAGCATCTATGCTGGGAACAGGTTCAAAAGCTTACCCGTTCCTTATCCGCCGATATACGAGAACGACGAGGATATAGGTCCGGATATGCCGGTGACGGTAACGGATATTCCGCGGCTGAGCTTGGAACCGTCCTGCCGGTCGGGCTTCGAGTTGACGACGTTGGATCCGGCTACACCTGCAATTGGTGTTTATTTCCCTGCGCGGAAAGCCGGATTCTGGCTACTGACGGAGCAGTTGACGGCTTGCGGACCGGGAGGCATATCGCTGGAGGAGAACGAAGCGCGGGATGAGGCTGCGCTGCGGCTGTCCGCGCCAGGCGTGCGCCGGAGATCTCCGGAGCCTGATCAAGGACGTCGTTTTCGAGCTGGAGACACGGCAACATTGCGTATACGGATTTATGTATTCGCATGCGGTAGCATTCAGGGGTTGTTCGACCGATTTGCGGATGTCCGCAAAGACTTGGCGGACGGGAGTAAGCCAAGCAATGCTTTGCCGATGTCTGCCGCATGGCGCATTCAAGAACAGAAATATAATCGGCAAAATTGGGAAGCGCGTGAAGGCTACTATGCGGTTGGCATCAGAGACAACCGTTATCAGGACTGGCAGCCGGGGTGGACAGGCGGCGGTATTTCATCGTACCCGCTGCTCATGCGTGGAAACCACGAGTCGCGCGAACAAGCGAAGCGGACGCTTGACTTTCTGTTTATGACGCAGCGAGAATCAGGTTTTTTCCCGGGAATCGTCTATCAGGGAGAAGAGTACGGTGACGGCTTCCATCGCGAGGATTCGGACCGTTGGCATCTGATTCGCAAAAGCGGTGACGTCCTGTATTATGTCATGAAGCAAATCCGGCTGTTGGAACGGCAAGAGGGAGAAGGCTCGGTTCCGACCGCATGGTTGTACGGCATTCGCCGACTGGCCGACGCATTCGTGGGGCTTTGGCGCAAGTACGGGCAATTTGGGCAATTTATTGATGTGAATACTGGTGAAATTTTGGCGGGAGGATCAACCAGCGGCGCAATCATACCAGCGGGGTTGATGCTTGCGAGCGACTATTTCGGCGAGGAAAGGTATAGGGCAGTGGCGTACGCTTCTGCGGAGCGGTATTATTTGCTGGATGCACAGTCGTGCGTCACGACGGGCGGACCTGGCGAAATTTTACAATGCCCGGACAGCGAATCGGCGTTCGCGCTGCTGGAGTCTTTCGTCGTATTGGCGGAGGTGACGGGAGACCCGGTATGGGTAAAGAGGGCATCCGAAATGGCCAACCAGTGCATGACCTGGTGCGTGTCTTATGACTATGCTTGGCCGGAAGGAAGCGAATTCGGACGGCTCGGGTTGCATAGCCGCGGCTCGGTCATCGCCAACGCACAGAACCGGCATAGCTCGCCGGGCATCTGTACGCTGTCGGGCGACGCGCTGTTCAAGCTGTACCGGATGACGGGCGATCACCGTTATTTGGAGTTGTGCGCCGAAATCGCGGTGGGACTGCCGCAATATTTGTCGCGGACCGACCGCCCCATTTATTCCTGGGACGAGGGACCGGCACTGCCGCCGGGGTGGATGTGCGAGCGGGTCAATCTGAGTGATTGGGAAGGCAAAGACAAAATCGGCGGTGTCTTCAGTGGCACGTGCTGGTGCGAAATCTCGCTCATGCTCACTTATGTGGAGCTGCCGGGTCTTTACGTACGGACGGATTTGGGGTCGGTGACCGTATTCGATGGAATCGATGCGAACACCGTGTCCGCCAGTGAAGGAACTTTGACGGTCAAGGTGTGCAATTCGTCTGCCTTCCGCGCGGACGTGACGATTGGCGCGGACGATGAGCAGTCGCTTCGCCGACCGATCGGACCACTCGGCTGCGGGGAGGGACCAGTGATGTCACTGGAGCCGGGGGAATCACGCCTCGTGCGGATCTCCATGGCGCCGGACGGACGTCCGCGCCTGGACGAATTAGAATAAATAGCTTGATTGAACGATAGTAACATCAAGGGGGACGTGCAGATTGACGCCGTCAAAAAAGCAGAGGACGAAGACGCCGTTATCCTTCGACTTCACGAATTCGGTGGAGGCGGTGAAACGTTCTCCATTCGGAGCAGCCTGCCTGTCGCCTGCTGGACGCGGGTCGATCTGTTAGAGCGCCCAGCAGCGGCTGAAATCAGCAACCTGTCGCACCCGACTGAGCTGCAAGCAAGCATTCGGCCTTATGAGATCCAGTCCTATCTCGTTCGTTTCGATCCCAGGTCGAGCTAGCCGCAGATAGAATGATGAAATAACGCAAGCACGCGCTAGTCCGCGCGTACTTGCGTTTCCTTACGTCTAATTTGAACCGGCCGTTCCGGAATATCTCGCCAGCGTTATGATGGCCGTTACGCCGCCCAGTTCGTTGTTCTCGTAATGAAGGCCGTGTTCAGGCCCGAACAACAGTTGGATCCGCCGATCGATATTACGGATGCCCAGGCCACCGTTACTCGGATAGTCCGCTGTCTCCTTCGCTCTTAAATAAGCGTTGATCGCGGGGGCGTCTGCTCCATCGCCGGAATTCGTCACGCTTATCGTACAGTCTTTGCCCGATACTTTTGCCGTGATCGAGATGATGCCTTCTCCGTTCGTCTGTTCGATGCCGTGCTGGAGCGCATTTTCCACAAGCGGCTGCAGCAACAGCTTGGGCACCATGACTCCCGTTATGCTCGGATCGATGTGGAATTCGACCTGGAACGAATGGTCGTAGCAAATTTTTTGCACGTTTAGATAATCCGTGACCTGGCTAACCTCATCTTGGAACGTCACGAGCCGGCTCGGGTCTTTGATGGCGTATCGCAGCAAGTTAGAAAGGGACGAGATGGTTTCGGCGATCCGGTCCGCTCCCATTTCGAGGGCCATCCAGTTGACGGAGTCGAGTGTATTGTAAAGGAAGTGCGGATTGATTTGCGCCTGCAGTGATTTGAGCTCCGCCTCCTTCTCCTTGATGCCGCTGTTGTACACTTCATTCATCAGGTCGTTCATCCGCTTCATCATCCTATTGAAATTCAGCATGAGCATACCGACCTCATCGGTCGACTTCGGACGGAGATGAATCTGCATATGTTCCGTGTTATGGATGCCTCCCATGGTTAAAGCCAGCTTGCGGATCGGCCGCGAGACGCGGTGGGAGATGAACAACGACAGCACCGTGCCGATGACCGCGGAAGCGGCGACGACCGTCAGGATGATAGGCTGTAAAAAAGCCATTCGCTTCGTAATATCCGATTTCGGAATGAGGGCGAGCAGCGTCCAGCCGTTTTCCATCGGGTGTTCGCTGAACATGTACCTCTCTCCGTCTAATTCTAAATCATTCTCCGCGTTCGCGGTAGAGACTTTTCCCTCTTTCAGCACTCCGACATGAGTGTCGATCAACCTACGCGCAATCATCATGTCGGAGCCGTACAAAATCCGGTCATCCTGGTCGAGTAGGATCAGATTTGTGGAAGGCGTCAGCCGGGAAGCGTCCAACTGATCACGGATTTGCACGGTGTCAAAATCGATGACGAGTACCCCAAGATTCGATATTTCCGTCCTCCGTGCTAAGCTGCCCTTCTCGGACAAATACGGGTAGGACAACGAATATTTGTACGGGTTTTTGATAAGCGCTGCCACATAGAGGCGGTTGTCGCTGTCTGGCATTTGGAACCAATGCAACGCGCCGTCGTCGGCCATCGTGTCTTGAAACCAAGTCTCGCTGCGGATACTCGCGTCGGTATACAGCCCTTTGAGTCCCAAGTTTCCGGCAGAAAAAATCTGGGCCAACGGGAGAGATGAGTCTGCATAAAAAGAAATATGATAAGAAGGAATCAGGTTGCTGAGTGGAACGTAAATGTCTTTCAAAAATTGCTGGTTCAGCTTCTTCTTATTCTCGTCGAGCTTTAAATAATCATGCTCCAGAGTAAGCGGGTCTGTTAATAATTGCGCGAAATACATGTCCGAATACAGCGAAGTGACCGCTTGTCCGATACCACTCACAAGGTTCTCCAGGTTGATGCGGTTCTGATTGGTGATTTGGTTAAGGTCCTCCGTAAGTTGTTTACGGTAAATGTCGCGGAACTCCACGTACATAACGAGGCCCGACAGCGTCACGATGAGAAGAATGACCGCAATGAACAGCACGGAAATCCGCATCCCGAGGCTGAGCTTGTACTTGCGCCCGATCATGACGTCTCGCTCTTCTTGTCCGCCAAATTGCGGTATTCTGACGGTGTGACGCCCGCATGCTTTTTGAAAACCTTCGCAAAATAATGGGAATCAGCGTAACCCGTAAGGGCAGAAACCTCCTGGATCGATCGGCGCATATCCTTTAGCAGTTCCCTTGCTTTATTCATCCGCATGTTTGTGATATAGGCGGAAATATTGATACCCGTCAATTGACGAAAAAGAATGCTCGTATAGTTGGCGGACAGACCGTTCGCGTCGGCGATCGAGTAGACCGACAAATCGGAATTTTGATAATGATCGGCGATATATTGGCGCACGTGCTCGACGATGGTGTCGGAGCGAGCGCTTTTACGCTCATGGAGTAGTTCGGCCGCATTCATGTAGAGCGCTTTCATATAAGACATTAGGTCGGATTTCGTTTTGAGTCCAACCAATTCCTCCCATACCTCATCCCGCGTCACTTTTAAGCTGGGCTCGTCCACATTCATTTGTTTCAACGTATCAAAAAAAACGGCGGCGAGTCGGGCGCATAAATCTTTGTACAACGCCAGCGGATAGTCGACCAATTTCTCCGACTCATTTTCAAAGTGGAAGGCAATGTCATCCGGATTGGCCGTCTTCAAGGCAAGGCTCGCTTTTTCCGGCAGAGCCGATTCGTACAGTGCTCCGTATTCTTTACGTTTGTTAACTCGCTTCATGGAAATCTCTGCGATTCTTCGCTCCAACTTCTCGATTTTGTCGCGGTCGATCGGTTTCAAAATATAGTCGGTTACGCCAAAGCGCAAGGCGGATTGTGCAAAAGTGAAGTCATCGTAGGCGCTTAATACGATTATGACGGTGTCCGGCAACCGCTCGGAAATATGTCTGGCCATCTCCAGTCCGTCCATGATCGGCATGCGCACGTCCGTTATGATGACATCCGGATGCTTGACCACTGCCATGTTCAGGGCATCCTGCCCATTGTGGGCCACGCCGATCACCTGCGCCTGAATTTGATCCCAGCGGATCATTTTTTGAAGGCCTTTGCATACCGCAGGCCGGTCATCGACGATAATCACGCTCAACATACGGTATCCCACCTTTCCATACTTAAGTTCATCATAGTCCGTTCCTTATAGAAGGGTCAACCAACATATTTCTACCTAAACAGAGGTTTTTACCCTTGTTGGGATAATTGGAATTACTTAAGCTTAATTCAGCGAAGCATTTTATCCGGAAAAAATGCACCGCAATGATATTATGTAAGATGAACACGTCGTAATGTTGCATGTATTCTCAAAGCAAATACGAAAGGGGTCATACACATGTTAAAGAAACTATTTGGAAAAGCTGCGACATCAGGTACGGCGGTGCTGTTGACTATCTCGCTATTGGCGGGCTGCAGCAGCAACAATGCGGGGGTGAGTCCATCCGCCAGCGCTGGACCAGGCTCGGAGACCGGCCAAATCGCTGGGGGCAAGGAAGTTAAGATCACTCTTATGGACTGGCAAGATCCGAGTGGTAAATATGCAAAGGCTTACAATTTTGGATTCGACGAATATATGAAGCTGCACCCAAATGTAAAAATCAAGCACGTCTACCAACCGTCCAACGGATATGACACGCTTCTAGACACTCAGTTCGTCTCCCACAAAGCACCTGATGCCGTGCAGTTGAACGATGGTCAAATCACAAAATATATGGACCAAGATAATCTTCTTCAACTAGATCTGTATATGAAGGAGGGCAATCCTTACAACGACAACCAAACATGGGTCGATACCTTCATCAACGGAGAGGGCGCGTACAAACGCATGAAGTCCAGAAATAAGTACGGCGCGATCTCGTTCGTCTCCATCGACGGGGGCCCCGGAATAGCGCCGCTCAGACCGTTCTATTACAACAAGGATATTTTGGCGAAATCCGGCGTCGACAAGGTGCCGACAACGTGGGCCGAGTTCATGGAAGCCTGCGAAAAAATTATGGCTGCCGGATACAATCCGATTGCGGCGGACAACGACCGCTTCCTGTCATGGACATTCTCTTGGGTCGCAAACCAGACGGGAGAAGGGTACTTCAACCAATTTTTCGATGAAAAATATCATAACAGTGAACTGTACGAAGATAAGGCTCTCGCAGCCATTATGCTGGACAAGCTGACGAAGGAAGATCCGGAGCTGCAAGGCATTTATGCGCTCTTGAAAAATTACTCGAAATACTGGCAGAAGGGCTGGTCAGCGGGCACGACTGAACAGGCGGAGCAGCTGTTCGCTTTCGGTCAAGCCGCGTTCATTCTGGACGGCAACTGGATATATGGCTATTTCGAGGAAAACATCAAAGGCTTCGAATTCGGCGTAATGCCGTTTCCGCTCATCACCAAGGAATCGATGCCGCTGTCACTCGAAAAAATGCCGGCACCCGGCTCTCAACTCGATTACGGTTGGGGTCTGAATAAAGATTTGGAGAAGGATCCAGCCAAGCTCGAAGTAGTCATCGATCTTTTCAAATTTCTGACTAGCACTGACATGCAACAAAAAATGAGTGAAATCGGCGTGTATGCTCCGGTTACCCAAGGCGTGGTTGCGCCGGAAAAGCTGGCTCCTTTCTTGGCCACGGAAGGCGATTCACTGAAAGAACCAATCGACAATCCATTGTTCCAAGCTGCCGATATGGGCGGAAAAGCCAAGGCGCTCAGCCAGGAATGGCTGACGGGCAAAATGGACGACGACAAGTACATGGACGACATGTTCAAGGCAGCTAAGGAATCATCGCTGCAAAAAGTACGTGACATGCTCGACGAGAAAGTCGGACTGCCAAATCAGATTGCTACGTTGGAAAAGCTGCTGTCCGAGCAGGTAGCGGCGAAAGTGCCGGCCATCATTAGCGATACGACACAGGAAAGCCTCGACCTCGCCAAACTAAAGTATGAGTTTTACCAGCAATATCTAGCTTCGATCGTTAAGTAATACGGAAGCAAAAACAAGGGGGCGGCCATCGCTCCCCCTCTGTTTTTGCTTCAAATATAGGAGATTATAAGTTTCATCTTTATACTTTGCCTATATTTCACCGCGAAACGCGCCGCTGCTATAAGGACGGCGACAGCCGTTTCGCATTGGCGCTCACAGAAAGGAGAATGTATACGATGAACGATGCGACTGCTATCCGGCCTAGTGCCAAGAAAAAACGCTACAAATTCACTACCTTAGGGTGGATTGGCATAGTGTTTATCTTCCCAGCGTTCGCGTTTACGCTGTTGTTTGAATATTATCCGATGTTGGACGGGATATACCATTCGTTTTTCCGCTGGAACGGTTCAACGGTTGAAAGGTTTGTCGGCCTAGAGAACTTCATTCGAATTTTTAAAGATTCAGCTTTTTGGACGTCTGTTTACAATATGCTGTTTTTCCTGTTCTTCAATATTCTTCTTATGTTTCCGACCATTATTGCCTGCATCGTGATGTTTCGTATTAAGAGCGAACGTGTGCAATATTTTTACCGGCTGCTTTACTGCTTGCCTATGGTTATTCCCGGCGTCGTCGTGATGCTGCTATGGAAGTTTCTGTACAACCCACAGTTCGGGCTCATTAATCAGATGCTGGCTGCGGTGGGCTTGGACAAGTATCAACAATTGTGGCTCGCTGATCCAGCGCTGGCCAAATGGAGCTTGCTGCTTACCGGATTTCCGTTTATTAGTACGATTGCCGCGCTTATTTATTTAGGCGGTCTGCAAAGCATCGATTCAGGCATTTGGGATGCGGGCAAAATTGACGGCGTAGGCTGGTTCCGCAAAATGACGAGTCTGGAGCTGCCGCTCATCGCCGGACAATTCAAGTTGAACCTGATCGGCGTTCTTGCTGGGACGATAACCGGCTACAGTACGCAACTTATTATGACGAACGGCGGTCCGGGTTATTCTACGCTTGTACCCGGCTTGTACATGTACCAGAATGCCTTCTCCGGTACCCAGAGCGATTACGGCTACGCTTCCGCGGTCGGCCTCGTGTTGTTCGTCGTCGCGCTTATCATCTCACTGGCATCGATGAAATTCATAAGGAGTGATCATTGATGGCGCGTATCCTAAATGAAGTAGAGACGATTCCCGCATCCGTACGCAAATACAAAAGATTTTCTTCTGCCTGGGCAGAAGTAGCAAAACATGTATTTATATGGATAACTTTTTTGGCTATTCTGTATCCGCTCGTCATCATGGTTCAGATGTCATTCAAAGATATCGAGCAAATTATGTATCACTTTTTTAGCTGGACTGGTACGTATCACTTCGAAAATTACTCGCGCGCTTGGTCGCAGGTAAGTCCACTCATTCTAAACAGCCTCATTATGGGGGTTGGTACCGCGGTGCTAAGCATATTAATGTCGTCGATCGCTGGTTACGCGTTCGCCAAGCTCCAGTTTCCCGGCAAAGAGGTCGTGTACTGGATCATTTTCGCGAAAATGCTGCTGCCCGGCGTCATCAATCTCGTACCAGCTTTCGTGCTGGCTTGGCGCTTGAATTTGCTCGACACGCATTGGGCAGTCATATTGTTCGGTGCCGCGGCCAACATGCCGTTCTGGTGCTTCGTCATGCGAACTTTCGTGGCGCAGCAGCCGACCGAGCTGTTCGAGAGCTCACGCATCGACGGCGCTGGCGAGTTTCGGATATTTTGGAATATCGCGCTGCCGCTGTTGAAGCCAATGGTTACACTGTGCGGCATGCAAGTGTTCTTAGGAGTATGGAACGATTATATCTGGCCGCTCGTGACCATTCAGACGTTTGAAAAACGTCCGCTCACGGTTGGTCTTGCTTATTTAACGACCGGATTTCCAGGAGATTACGGCCCGCAGATGGCCGGATACGTCATTGCCAGCATCCCGCTGCTTATTATGTTCATTTTAGGCATGCGTCAATTCGTCGCAGGATTGACCGGTGGATCAATCAAGCTTTAAGAGATTGGAGCATTCGACATGATTATAATTTCAGGACCAAATATCGAAACAGGCAACTGGACCCAAGACGAGATAGCGATCGCGGCTTACGCTGCGGAGGAGTTGCTTCGCTTGCTAAAGGCAGGGGTTATCGAAGGGATTGAAAGGGAACATTCACTGTCCTCACTCCCGGATCGGGAGAGCGGACGGATCGAACTCGTCCTTGAGCCTACCCTGGCACACGAGGAAATGGAGATCAAAGCGGAACGACGCATGGCGACAATCGCGTGCGGAAGCCCGGCCACCTTGCTTCATGCCGTGTACACGTTTTGCGAAAAGCTGGACTATGTATTTGAAATGTCTGGGGAGCGCGTACCGCAGCGTCGGGAAGTGCTGGATATCCCCCTTCTAAATATTCGCCACACCCCAACGATTCGGGAACGCGGCATCCGCATGCACTTAAACTTCGTGCAGGACCAGTCCTTTTTTTCGGAGGATGAGTTCGCCGCCTTTATCGACAACATGGCGCGGCAGAAATGGAACTACGTTTGCTTTCACATGTACACTCCACAGCAATGGTTTCCTTTCGAGTACGAAGGCATTCGGCCGCTTGAGCATTCGCTCGGCAACCTGAACCGTAAACCGATCGATCCTGCTATGACGGGGCGCGACAAAGTACAGGTTCAGGATCACTGGTTTCCGCGTGAGCTGGAACCGATTCGTGATCCGGAGGAACTGTTAACCGCGATGTACGAGCGGTATTGCCGGATGATGCGACGCAGTCGTGAGCGTGGCATCCGCAATTGCGTATCTTTTGAGCCCGAATCCGTGCCGATCGAGTTGATGGAACAACTGGAACGCCGGGCGGCAGACACAGTCGAAGCTGGGCAGACGTCAGGAGGTGTCGAGCGGGACGACAATTTGGTTGACGATTGGCAGGAAGGCTGGTCGGGCGTCAAGCTGGCGCAATCCAACTTGCGCCATCCGCTCATGAGCAGCATTGCTGTTGCGCGTTGTCTGCAATGCATCGATGCGTTCGAGGATTTGGACGATCTGCAGCTTATTTCTCGCGAAGGGACCGCTTGGCGTCCCGGCGAAGGAGAATCTTACGAGGCGGAAATCGCTCGACTAACGGCGAAATTCAGTTTGCCGCTTGAGGTGTTCGACCTCGCGGCGCTGGGCGAAGTTGTACAGCCGGACGAAGGACCGGAGATGAATCCGAAAGCACATCCTTATTGGACAGTGTTGCCTGGCAGCGATTACTATCCGACGGTAATCGGTTCGTTGAGGTACGTGGAATTCGCACTCGAGGTGCTCGCCGATCCGGCCGTACGGGAAAAGCTGGAGCGGAGGGGAATAGCAGCGACGATTGCCTTATACAATCCAAACCCGCGCAGCGTTGAGCTGATGATGGCAGTTGTCTCACAAATGCTGCCCGCTGGCATGCGGTTTCACTGCATCGCCGATTACGGCGCGAGCAGCATCGCGGAGCAAATGCCGAACTGGCAGCCGCTCAAGGACCATGGCATCCAGCCGGGTGTTATCTCTTGGCTGGAGTTCGATGGTACGATGATGCTCGCTCAGGATTGGGGAGAGTCGCTGCGCCTCAACGTGGAAGCCGCGGTGCAGCTCGGTGCGGATACGATTTACTTCAACCATTGGCGCGTTCGTTCACTCGAGCATAACACTGCTATCGCAGCAGCCTGTTGTTGGGATCTAGACGGCGCGGAGTCTTTCGAGCGCGATTATTTCCGCAGATTATTCGGAACAGGGAATACGATTGCAGATGCGGCCCACGAGGCCTACCGGCTTTTAGAGCAAGCGACTCTGTACAGCAAGCAGCACAACTATAACATCGGATTCACCTCCGATTGGGTGTTCAACTACGCTACGGATGCGCCAGGCTATAGCTGGCGGGTACTCGCACAGTCCGCGATGAACTTCCGCGAGGCTGCGGATGCGTTTGAGACGCTTCATGAATCAGCGTCCCGCGAGACTGTGGGTGCCGATGTTGCTCAGGCTGCATACATGAGGGACTTGTGCTTGATTAGCGCCGTGCATATCGAGGCGGTGAACCGACTGCAACGCGCGAAGTTACCGCTGTTTGGCTATAAGGCATGGCCTGCCGACGCAGCGCATGCCGCCTGGCCCGCACCGGATCAGTTACTTGCGCTGTTGGCCGAAGCAGAAGAGGCTCTTAGGTTGGAGCAACAATATATGGAAACTTACGCACCTTGGGTACAATCTTGCGATGAGCAGGGGCAGTTGGTTATGCACCATCAGGGTGTCATTGAGCCGCTGACTGAATTTGTACGCCAACTGCGCAGCAAATATGAGGAAGAGCACCTTTTCGAACAATCACTGGCTGGAAGGCCTTAATAGTTATAGTACACGTGGCATTTAAATAAACGATGGGAAATGGAGGAGTCATAATGCGTTTTACGAAAGAACAGTTAGCTGGAGATAAAAAGCCGCGTGAATATCCACGCGAAGCGCGGGAGGCTGCGTTTCTGCTTGGAGGTATCGGCACAGGCAACGTTTCGCTCGGCAGCCGGGGCGATCTGCGGGATTGGGAAATATTCAATCGGCCGGGCAAGGGCAATGTACTTCCGAATTCGTATTTTGTCATTTGGACGAAGCCCGAGGGCGGTGAGCCGCTGGCGAAAGTACTGGAATCGAAGCTGCTGCCGCCTCACGGTCGAGCTAACGGCTATGCGCCGGAAACGGGAGCAGGACTTCCGCGGCTCGATGCTTCGCAGTTGATCGGCGAATATCCGCTGGCGAAAGTACAGTTTCAAGATGCTGAATTGCCTCTTGAGGTTGAGCTGGAAGCTTTCACACCATTTCTGCCGTTAAATGATCGGGAATCCAGTATTCCGGGTGCTTATCTCACTTACCGGGTGCGCAATCCGCTTGCCGTTCCCGTCGAAATAACACTCGCTGGATCACTCTGCAATCCATCGGGCATCAAATATGATGGTTATGGCTCTGTCAATTATGATGAGGCAGGGGGCCATCTGAACGAACTTCGGGAATCGGACTATGGAAAAGGTCTATTTCTGCATTCGAAAAAATTTGCGCCAGAGGAGCTGTCATATGGCGATATGACGATGCTGGCCGAAACCGTGGAGGGAGACCTCATTACTTCCAAACCAGCTTGGTACAGGGGAGGATGGTTCGACTTCTTGCAGGAGTTTTGGGACGATTTCAAGAAGGACGGACTGTTGAATGATTTGAAATATGATACGCCATACAGAGACGGCCATGCAAGCACGGGTACGATCGGTATTCGTACGACGCTGGCACCGGGGGAATCGCGTGATTTCCGCTTTGTACTTGCGTGGCATTTTCCGAATCGGATCAATGGATGGAATGAAAATATCCGCGTGAAGGTGCCCGGTCGGGAGACGATACGCAATTATTACGCGACATTATTCTCCAGCTCATGGGAGGCCGCTTCCTATATGGCGGAACATCGCGAGAGACTTGAGCGAGTGACGCGAACCTTCCATGACACTTTGTATTCAACGACGATTCCGCGTTATGCGCTTGATGTCATCTCTGCGAACTTAACGACGATCCGCAGCCAGACCTGCTTCCGTCTGGAGGACGGGCGGTTTCTTGCCTACGAGGGCTGCTTAGACAACGTCGGCAGCTGCGAGGGCAATTGCACGCACGTGTGGAATTATAGCCAAGCGATGGCATTCCTGTTCCCGAATCTGGAACGGAGCATGCGGCGCACGGAGCTTCTTGATGAGACGAATGCCGAAGGTCAGATGAGTTTTCGCGCATACTCGATGTTCGAACATAAATGGCGCTGGTTCGATGATACCGACGCACCGCCTGCGGTGGATGGCCAGCTCGGCTCGGTGCTGCGCCTCTACCGGGAATGGCAGCTTGGCGCCGATGACGAGTGGCTTCGTCAATTATGGGAGCCGGCCAAACGTTGTCTCTCCTTCGCAGCGGCCAACTGGGATCCAGACGGCGACGGCTTGCTCGAAGCAAAACAACACAACACGTACGATATCGAATTTTATGGTCCCAATCCGTTGACTGGCTTTATCTATATCGCCGCGCTTCGCGCCGCCACCCGCATAGCCGACCACCTCGGGGAAACGAAGCTGGCACGCGAATACGAGGCAACTGCCGCGAAGAGCTCGACGCTTCTGGACACGACTTTGTGGAACGGGGAATATTACGAGCAGCGGCTAGATGATGTAAATGCGCACAAATATCAGCATGGTGCCGGATGTCTGTCCGACCAGGTATTTGGGCAGCAGCTGGCTCATGTATACGGGCTCGGTTATTTGGCGCCAAAAGAACATATTCAGTCCGCGGTGGCCGCGATTTATAAACACAACTACAAGCACAATTTCGAAGATGTGACGAATTGCCAGCGCACTTACGTTCTGAACGATGAGAGCGGGTTAGTTTTGTGTTCTTGGCCCAAAGGCGGCCGACCGAACTTCCCTTTCATTTATTCGGACGAGGTTTGGACGGGCATCGAATATCATGTTGCGACGCATTTGATTTATGAGGGCTTTATCGAGGAAGGGCTTACTATCGTGCGCACCGTATGGGAGCGTCAGGACGGTTACCGCCGCAATCCGTGGAACGATATCGAGTGCGGGCATCACTACGCTCGCGGATTGTCGAGCTGGGGGCTGCTGCTGGCGTTCAGCGGATTCCATTTCGATATGCCGGCCCGCCGTATGTCCTTCGCCCCGCCAGCGCCGGAAGGTGAGGAGTTCCGCACGTTCTGGAGCACCGGAACGGCGTGGGGCACGTATCGTCAATTCCGTAAAGACACTGGGGAGTGGGAGCCGGAAGTCGAAGTGCTCGAGGGCGACTTGACGGGCGTGACGGTATCGGCATGTGGAAAAGAGTGGGTGTTATAACTAAGGAGGTGCGGACGGCATGCTTATAAGTGAAATGTATCGGAAGTCGACCGACTTTCATGTGGAAGTAGATGGAAAACTTCTAAATCCGCACATGGTGGTTCTTCAAGAAGCCGGATCGAAACGATCGGAGGAAGCGGCAGAAGTTGTTAGCAACGATACGGATTGGATCTACGTCCCTTCTGGTGAAGGCGGCAGCGATTCTGGTACGCATCTGACGATTTCGGTCCGTAGTCGGATCTATGAGAACGGGTCATTAGTCGAACGATGGATCGAGATTGTGAATGATGGCGACCGTCCAGCAAGGATCGGGCGGATCGACCCGTGCATGCTAGAATTTCCGTCCGGCGGGGATTTGATGTATTACAAATCAGAATGGTGCAAGGAGTTCGAACCGGTTCATGAGCCGTTAATCGAAACGAAAACGCTGGAAACGCGTAAAGGGCGTTCTTCCGGTGATCTTCATCCCTGGTTTGCTTGGTCTGACCGCAATGGCCAGGTAGTAACGGCTTCGGTCCTCTGGTCGGGCAATTGGATTTTCCGCTTCGAGCGCCAGAAGGAAGGCATCTTCCGGGTGAGCGGTGGCATGAGCGATTGGGAATTTCATACGGACCTTCAGCCGGGTGCAACGTTCGTCTCTCCTTCGGTAGCGGTCGCTTTTGGCGAGGACGGCAGTCTGAATGGCAATGCGCAGGCGTTTGCCCGTGTCGGTCGGGAATTCTGGTACCCCGGCCGTTCGCTCGACTGGCAACTGCCAGTCGAATGGAACACCTGGTGGAGCTACGAGGATAAAGCAATTAATGAGGAGACATTTCGTCGAAATGTTGACCGGGCTGCGGAGTTAGGAATGGAAGTTTGCACGCTCGATGCTGGCTGGTTCGGGCCTTCGGAGATTGACGCTGGTTGGGGAGATTACCGGGGAGATTGGCATATGGTCAATGCGCTTCGGTTTCCAAGCGGTTTGCGGTCGTTATCGGACTACACGCACAGCAAAGGGTTGAAGTTCGGCATCTGGTGCGAAATCGAAGCGTTCGGTAAAAAATCGGTTACAGCAGTGGAATATCCTCAGTATGAAGCATTACGGGAAGGCGAACGGTTGGGCTATGCCTGCTTCGGCAGCCCTGAGGTACGGGAATGGGCTTATAGCGTACTGCGCCACCTCATTACCGATTATTGCGCCGATTGGATCAAGATCGACTTCAATCTCGATCCCGGAGCGGGCTGCAACCGGACGGATCACGGACATGGTGACGGCGACGGCTTGCACCAGCATTACATCGGCCTGTACGAAGTGTTTGACCGGATCCGCGCGGAATTTCCCGAAGTACTGCTCGAAAGCTGCTCGTCCGGCGGGCTGCGCATCGACCTCGGCATTTTGCAGCACGTCCACGCGGCGTTTCTGAGCGATCCTGATTGGCCGGAGCACAGTCTCCAGGTGTTCTGGGGTGCTTCTGAGATGCTTCCGCCGGATGCGTGCCTGCATTTCAGTTATTCGGATTGGGTGGGCGATCATCCGTCGCAGCGGTTTAAGCCCGATGATCCGAGCCTGACGCCGGGGCGTCTCGACTACTTCATCCGGACGGGGATGCTGGGCGCATTTGGTATATCCCAGCGGCTTCCAATATTGCCGGATTGGGTGGCCGAGCGCTTTCAGGCGCATGCAGCTCTTTACCGGGAGACAATCAAGCGGTTCGTGCGCGAAGCGGACGTTTATCGGTTGACGGAACAGCCCCTTCGAGACGGACTGGGCGATCGATGGGCGGCCTTCCAGTATGCGATGCCGGACCGCAGTGAAATGCTGCTGTTCGTCTTCCGGCTTGACGGAGGGGAGGCGGAGCGGACGATCCGGCTGGAAGGGCTGGAATCCGACGCGTTCTATGCTCTAGAGGAGATCGGCGGAGCCGGGGACGGAGGGGAAGCGGCGTTTAACCCCGTTTGGACCGGTCGCAGGCTGATGTCGGAAGGGCTGACGTTCGGACATTTGCCGGAGGAAAACTCGTCGCTCATCTACATTCGAAGAAAAGATTGTGCGCTGGAAACGTGATAGGTTACAAAATACAGGTAAAGGAGACAAACATATGATGCAACAATGGGGAATGGGGCTCGGCGGCGTAAGCCGAGTCACCTCGGCACAGACACGCTCTATCAGCGCGGAAAACCCGACTGGGGCTCCGGGACAAGGCGGCAGAGCTACTGAAGGCACGGGCAAAGGCCCTTCCACAGATCTCGGCATTGGCTGGAAAGTGTCTCCTTCCGTTGTCATTCCGGCCGGCACGACGTTCACGCTGGCGGAGATCGAGGGACCGGGTGTGATCCAACATATCTGGATGACGTGCGGGCCTGAGGTTTGGCGATCGTTTCTGTTCCGGGTCTACTGGGATGACGAGGTGACTCCGTCTATAGAAGTGCCTATCGGCGACTTTTTCTGCAATGGCTGGACGGAGGGCTGCAAAGTCAATTCGCTGCCGATCGCGGTCAACCCGGCCGGAGGCTTTAACTCGTATTGGGAGATGCCATTCCGTGGCTCGGCGCGAATCACGATGGAAAACACGTCGCATGAAGACGCAGTGCTTTTCTATCAATTTACGTACAGTCTCACCGAGGTACCGGAAGACGCGGGGTATTTGCATGCGGCATTTCGACGCAGCAACCCGCTGCAGAAAAAAGAGGTGCACACGCTCATCGACGGCATCGAAGGGTCCGGTCATTACGTCGGTACTTATATTGCCTGGGGAGTCAACAACAACAATTGGTGGGGCGAGGGTGAGATTAAGTTTTACATGGACGACGACACCGATTTCCCGACGATATGCGGGACCGGTACGGAGGATTATTTCGGTGGAGCGTGGAACTTCGAAGAGCCACGAGGCCAATACGGCAGCTATTCGACGCCATTCCTCGGCATGCCGCAGGTGATCCGGCCAGACGGCTTGTATAAGAGCCAACAGAGGTTCGGAATGTATAGGTGGCACATCATGGATCCGATCCGCTTCAGCAAGCGGCTGCGCGTGACCATCCAGGCGCTCGGTTGGAGTAATCCTCCCGGTCGGCGTTATCTGCCGCTGCAGGATGACATTTCTTCGACGACATTCTGGTATCAATTGGAGCCGCATGTGACTTTCCAGTCGCTGCCTGCGCCTGAAGATTTGGCGGTAACTTGAAGACTAAGCGATCAAAGTGAGGCGGACAGGCTATGCCTGCCGCCTTGCATTTTTTGAAATATAGGAAAATATTAGTTACACCCTCGAAAGGAGTTTGATCCACCAATGGAAGCATTACAGCATACCATCAATCGCAAAATCCATCTCGATTTTCATACGCCTCACTGGGTGCAGCAGGTGGGACAACATTTCGACCCGGAAGCGCTCGTCGCCGTCTGGCAGAAGGCGCGCGTCAACGCAGTTACAGCCGTGTTCGGCTATTGCGCTTGCGGCAATGCTTACTACGACAGCCCGGCAGGGCAGGTTCACCCGGGGCTGGAACAAGATTTGCTCGGTCTGCTGCTCCCAGCGGCCAAGCGCGCTGAAATTGCTATTTACGTCCATTTTTCCATCGGTATTCATGATCGCGCGGTGCTTGAGCATCCCGAGTGGGCGATGAAGCGCAAGGACGGGAGTCTTTACGACACGCGCGAAGGTCAGGAATGGGGCTGGCCATGCCTGAACAGCCCATTCGTGGAGGAGTGGTTTTGGCCGCAGTTACGGGACTTTGTTCCACGTTATCCTGATGTGGTCGGCATCTTCCTAGATATGGTTATGTTTCCGACGGACACTTGCTACTGTACTTACTGCCGCGAGAAAGCGGCGGCGGCCGGACTGGACATTAATCGCACGGAACATATGCAGCGCTTCGAACAGCTCACGCTCGAACGGTTCATGGCGGAGACGAGACGGATTATCCGCGAGCTGAACCCGGATATGGAGTTCACTTGTAACAATCAATGGTTCATTGGAGGCGCGCGTAGCGAATCGCTCGATTTCGTCGAGTTGGAAGCACCTGTTAGCTGGAACTCCTATCATTATCCTGTCATGGCACGCTATATCCGTACGTTGCCGGTACCTTCCGGCGGCATGACGACTCGGTTTCCCCACAACTGGGGCTATTTCGGCAGTTTGAACAATGAAACGCAGTTGAAATTCGAATGCGCGACCATTTTGTCCACGCTCGGCTCCTGTTGCATTGGCGACCAACTGCATCCGTCCGGTCGGCCGGACGAGGGCGTATATGAGTTGATCGGCGAAGCTTATCGTTTCGTGGAGGAACGGGAAGAATGGGCTTTGAATGCGCGCAGCGTGCCATATATCGCTGTCCTTGCCGATCTGCAGCGTAATGCCGAGGTCCGGGCCGCCGGCCCGGACTATTACGATCATCAGACGACGGATTCGCTGTATGGTTCCGGTCTCGCACTGCTCGAGGACAGCCGCCATTTCGACGTCATCGACGAACTAAGTGATATTGCACCCTATAAATTGCTATGGCTGGCTGAGAATCGGACGTTGGATGCCAAGCTCGCGCCGCAGATCGAGGCGTTCGTTCGGGAGGGCGGCAAGCTGCTGGTTACCGGCAGTGGATTATGGAGCCGTCCGGAATGGCGGCCTTATTTGGAACGCTGGGCAAATGTTGAAATGGAGGGCTTCAAAGCTGAAGGAGGCGCTTATTTCCGTCCGATGCAGAAGTTCTTCAGGAACGTACCGGAAGTTCCTTTTATATTCAAGGATCGGGTTCCGCTTTGGAAGATGGGGGACAATGCCCAAATGGCGGCGCGTCTTGTACAGTCTTATGAGGAAGTTGATCTAAATCGGCGGTTCGGCCACTTTCATGCGCCGGCTGGCGAAGATACGGAGTATCCGGCAGTTGTTATGAACGAATACGGCAAAGGGAAGATCGCCGTTTTCGCGGCCCCGCTCGGACAGGAATATTTCCGCATCGGCAGCCGACATTTGCGCCTGATGGTCACGAACGCGTTAGATTGGTTGATTGTTCCTTCCGAGCGTCTTGTGGAGGTCGACGCGGCCAGTCCGTCGGTGGAAATTTCACTGATGGAGCAGCGGGCGCCGGGCGGAGGGCGTTGCTGGGTGCTGCATCTGGTGCAATACGGCGCCAAACGGCATACCGGTCATACGGTCATTGAAGAGCTGCCGGTGAGGCGAGATATTCCCGTTCGGATTCGAGTTCCCCAAAAGCCTGCCCGTGTTTATTTGGCCCCAGAACGACGGCCAGTGGAGTGGCATCTGGAGGAAGGGGTGCTCCACGCCATCATCCCCGAACTGCACATTCATCAAATGCTTGTGGCTGAGTGGGAAGGCAACGAGGGATGCGGAGGATCCAATTAAATAGAGCCAGGAATAGAGTGACTAATATGAGGTTTCACCCAAGGAAAGTAAAGAAAAAGAACCGCACTTGAAGGCTGCACAATATGTATTTTGTATGAATTGTTTTTAAACTGTATCCCTTGTTGATTCCGTAAGGCAGCAACAAGGGATATGTCATTCAGGTGCTTCCGTTTTAGCGGCGTGGGTGTGCTAGCGCTGCCTCGTCTCCGCCAGAGGCTAGTTGATGAAGACTGTTAGACCGACCCGAAGGGAGTCGGTGACAGGGAATACCTTCGGTGGCATCGGTCGACCACTAGTGATTTCGTATAGCTTTTCCACTCCACAGTGACTCCGTTATTTTCTTCGATATAATCGCCAACCGATACTGCATGTTGTTAGGAATGGCTGGCGAAACTTGTTCTTCCAATTAGACGACATCATTCTGCCCTCCCTATTTATTTCATTAAAAGGTATACTCGTTATTACTACTTAATAGCGAATTAATATGAAGCTGATGACTGTGGAGGAATGACCCTTGCAACTATTTAAGATGAAATCAGATCTTAGCGGGCAGGACGGAATGACGGAATTTCTGAGGGATAATTTTGTTGCAATTGGCTATCCGGATATCGGAGATTTAGAGTATATAAGCAAGGATGAGCTTAAGGATCGTTTAACTCAAGTTTACAAGTATGAGGGGAAAGAAATGGCTAATCGATTGGAAGAGTTGAGCACCTTCGTACATGTGATGCAGGACGGCGATTATCTGTTAGTTGAACAGGAAGAGTGGGTTCATCTCGGAGACCTTGGCGACTATTATTACATCGACCAATTCGACAATGCAGATAACTTCATGTGCCATCGGCGAGGTGTAACATGGTTAAAGAGTGTTATGCGACTGGAACTAGTGAAGGAGCTGCAGCTATTTTTGGATGAACCAGGAGCAATTGCGAGGTTTAAGCGTCCTGTGTCTAAAGAAGAATTGGAACATTGGATTTCTAAACCGAAGGAGATTGCACTAGAGACGGAGACTGGTACTCCAATAACGGTAGACAGCAAGACGATTGAGCAAGCACTAGAAATTTTGAGAGAAGCTATGGGAAGCGCGGACTCCGACCGAAGAGAGCGGGCGGCTATAGCTATTTTGCAATTTGCCAAATGATGAACTGTGACCTACAAGAAGGACACTTTGAAAAAAAGTACCCTCTTGTGGGTCACAGTTCAATGATCCACTTAGCGGCTTCTTTTTCACCATTAAGATCATACAATCAGGTACAATTTATTTTTATGATCCAACCTCGCTATATAAAATAAACCCCCGACCGCTGTCAGCCGAGGGTTTATTTTTGCTACGTCATCGTATTCAAGCTGAGTACCGTAACTAGCCACTCCAATCACTCCGCAAAGTAAACAGGTCCTTCAGCGCATCCGTAGATAGCTCAGTTATCCAGCCCTCAGAGCTGGAGATGACATTGTCGCTAAGCTGCTGTTTATTCTCCAGCATCTCATCTATGCGTTCTTCGAGTGTACCCATCGAAATGAACTTGTGCACCTGCACGTCGCGGGTTTGACCAATACGGTAGGCGCGGTCGGTAGCTTGGTTCTCAACAGCTGGATTCCACCAACGGTCGAAGTGAAACACATGGTTGGCAGCTGTTAAGTTCAGACCGACACCGCCTGCTTTTATCGATAAAATGAACACATTGGGCTGCTCATCAGGCGGCAATGTTTGGGATTGGAATTTATCAATCATCACATCACGTGCTGACTTGGATATGCTCCCATTCAAGTAAAGAACGGGCTCCTGCAGCTCCTGCTGGAGCACAAGCTGCAAGAGCTGACCCATCCCAATATACTGCGTGAAGATCAGGCAACGTTCGCCTTCCTCCCGCAGCTCCTTGACCATTGCAAGCAGACGCTCAAGCTTGGAAGAACGATTGATTAGCGTTTCTATATCCACTTCACCTTCAGCGGTAGAGACACGATCCGGAATAGGCTCCTTCGTTAAGAGCATTGGATGATCGCAAAGCTGCTTGAGATGAGTAAGCGCGGCAAGAATAGCGCCTTTCCGCTCAATCCCTTCAAGCTTTTGCATGCGCTCCATAAGCTGATTGACCGTTTGGTCGTAAAGAGCACTTTGCTCGGCTGTAAGATGTATATAGGTTTTCATTTCATTTTTATCCGGCAAATCAAGCTGAATAGCAGGATCCTTCTTCTTGCGACGAAGCATAAATGGCTTGACCAGCTTCTGAAGATCAGCCGTACGCTCCTCGTTGTGCTCCAATTCAATGGCTTTGGTGAACCGCTGATTAAAGCCATGCGCACTGCCCAGGAATCCAGGATTGATGAAATCGAAAATCGACCAAAGTTCAGACAGACGATTCTCGATCGGTGTTCCAGTAAGCGCGATACGATGCTTCGCAGAGAAGCTTCGCACGGCTGAAGACTGCTTGGTTTGGGCATTTTTAATATTTTGAGCTTCGTCCAAGCAAATGGAAGACCACATGTAATCCCCGATCAGCGCCTGATCCAGAGCTGCTACAGAATAGGAGGTCAGGACAACATCTGCTTGACTAGCCTCTTCATAAAAGGTCTCGTCGCTAAGACGCTTGCTTCCGTAGTGGAGCATGATATTAAGCGATGGAGCAAAACGATTGATTTCCTTTTGCCAGTTGCCGAGCACCGAAGTCGGGCAAATAATAAGAGAAGGCGGCTGGGTTACTTTATCGGCTGCAGCAGATTCCTTAAGCTGTAACAAATAAGCAATAAGCTGTACGGTTTTGCCAAGTCCCATATCATCCGCTAGGCATGCGCCAAGTCCAAAGCGACGCAAAAAGACAAGCCATGCGTATCCGTCATGCTGATAAGTACGCAAATCCGCTTTCAACCCAGCAGGTACTGAAA
The DNA here is from genome assembly GCF_056402455.1 of Paenibacillus sp. P4_A7. NCBI lineage: Bacteria > Bacillati > Bacillota > Bacilli > Caryophanales > Paenibacillaceae > Paenibacillus > Paenibacillus sp. P4_A7. Next base: position 51,896 of record NZ_JBFUHJ010000002.1, read on the forward strand.
GTGCTGGCATTTGTGACTGCTGGCTAAGCTGACTAATAAGTTGAAGCAGATGCTCATTCAGCTCGATCTCAAGCTTGATGCGCGCTGCGTCCTCAGGAGATTGCTCGGGCTCATCCTTTTGCGCATCATTTCCGCCCCCAAGCAAATGCAGCTGAAGCACATCTTGAAAGGACAAGCCTTGCGTACGATCTACACTAGCCATTGCCTTGCGAATTTGGGCCAGCAAGGAAGGATCAAGCGATATCCATTGCCCTCTGAAACGAACTAACCGTTCATTGCGAGCAACAAGCTCGGCAAATTCCGCCTCGGTAAGGTCTGTTTCGCCAATAGCTATGCGCCAATCAAAATCAATGATCGAATCCAGCCCGAACAGCGATTGGCTTGCGCCGCCTCCTGCCCCCGAGCTCACCTTGGCTCGAAGCCTTGGCTTCTTCCGACTTGCCGCTTCCCACCAAGCAGGCAGAAGAACCTGCCATCCGGCGTCCAGCAGACGAAGGCTGTCTGTCGTTAAGAATCGCCAAGCAGCTTCATCGGTCAATGGACTTTGAAGCACATCTTCCCTAGGACCTGCCAATCTTTCGGCAGGCAGACTTGAGCGCAGATGATTCAGCCAACCGGCAGAGCGTTCACGCACGAGTGCCGACCATGCGGCAGGAAAGGAGCCAAATGCTGCTCCGTCCTCACCGAGGCGTACATCTGCGAGCACTGCAGCGTCCTGCTTGTCCTGCAGAACAAGCTTAAGTCGCCAAGCTGCCTCTATTTCATCTGGCTCAAGCAGCTGCAGCAGCGGCCGGAAAGGCGCAACATCAGATTTCCAACCTATTGCAACTAGCCATGCTTGTGGATCTAAACCAGCCATATTTGCAGCAGCTTTCGCGAATAGCAGTGGATATTCTCTCCTTAAATCGGTAGAAGCCACTTCCGTTCCGTAATAGCGTACAAATACAGTGGCAGAAAATGCAGCCTTTAAGCCTTCTGTAAAGCGAGCATCACTGCTTGTTTCGGTTAATGATTGGAGCGTTTGCTCGTCTAAAGAGGCTTCATCCCAAGTCCATTTCAGCTTGCCTTGCTGAAAGGAGGAGAAGCTGGGTATATATTTTTTTTGATCAATACAACTAGTTAGTAAGGAAGCCTGCTCTATTATTTGCGAGGCATCGCCTTCCCATACCCATTCCAAATGACTTAGTAGTTTCGATTCTACGAAAAATGAAAGGACATGCTCGGCGGGCAGGATGACGAGCTCGACATCTTGAACCTGTTGTAGGGCAAGCTCAGTTCCGTAGAAAGAAGGCTCATGCCATGCAAACAGACAATGCTTTAATCTTATGCCAGATATGGTGCCATTCATTGATGTCGTTCCGTATAGAAGGGCGTCACCGTGTGTACTTAAGGTAACGTTGACAGTTATGGTTTCTGTATACATGCTCATGATATAAGCTTTCCTTTCCGCAACTCTTCTTGCAGCGCACGCAACCGACTATGGCGCAAGGTAAAAGCGTCGAAGAACAGCTCCCAAGTCGACTCTTTCCTCATTTTTTTATATATCTTCGCTAAACGTTTCAGCAATTTGACAGCTGCTTTGTAGCTATCCCTATTTTTTTGCAGCACATATCTCTCAACGGCTTGATGATAAAAGGGCAGCAGCACCTCAGGTGCATTTTTTTCTATAGGTGCAAATACAGTGGCGCGAAAATTTAAGGGCTCACCACCTGAGCTTAATTGGTAGTCCATCCATTGCTGCCATTTACCTCTAGCAAGCAGTTTATCTTCATAAATAGAATAAGAAGCAGGCAGCATTTGAATGAGCGCTTCCCACATTTGCTGTTCAGCTTCGGGAATATGTTCAATAACGATATCCCAAATACCGGTGTATTCATTCAAGCCATCTCGTCGGTACTCCATTAGGGGGATGAATACAACTAACCATTGGCTTAACCGCGGCCATTCCTCAGCGTCAACTAATTTGTAAAGGAAGCCTAATAAATGCTCAAGCTGTATTTTAAATCGATTGCTGAGGGTCTTCAAAAGTGTCCAAGCTTCTTGATCCTGTGATAAATAGAAATGCATCCAGCTCTGAGCTAACAGCCAGGGTGAGCGGTAAAGCTCGGTGCCTAACTCATCTTCGGCTGAGTGCAGGTGCTGTAACTCCTCTTCAAACATCTGCCCATCCGTTAAATAAGGAATAAGCCAATCTTTCCAGAGCTGGTCATAATGATTGAGGAAATAACTGCGCTCTTGGGTTTCGATCAGCATCTGTTTTCGCAAAAAGGTCAATGTTTCGAGGACGTACGGCCAATACTCGGAATCTCTAGTTATTTCAGACTTATTGGCGAAGATACGCTCGAACGAGCCTTGTAAATCTGATGCAGCAACATGCGTGTGGAACAGCATATAGGACCCATAATTGAAGCCAGAAATTTCAGCTTTCTGAGTGACCTGCTGAAGCACGTAGAGGTGAGCATGCAGTGAAAAAAGCTTATCCAATACAGGTGGGAGCGCAGGTTTGATTTTATGAATAGAATCCAAAGCTTCCTTCACGTATTGACTGTTTCGAGTGTTATTCTCTAATGAGGAGCTGCAAAGCTCAAACAACTCATGCCATTCTGGAATGCTCATAGTCGGTATTCGTTTTGCTTGCTCTTTTAATTTAGCTCGATTTTCTTTCTTTTTCTCTGCTATTTGAAGTGCTTGCTGGTAGGCTACATTTTGCGGCGTAGGTTTTTTTCTTATTTTGGGCAAGGCAAATGCTTCGGCGTCGATGAGCATAGCGACAGGCCTTTCTTGCAGATCGGCATAAGCGAGAAGAACGGCAAACATATGCTTGCAGGGACCGCCAACCGGACAATTACAATGACTCAGTGAAAAAAAGTCCAAATTCAGCTTTACGGAATAGCGATCGGTTCCATCAACGACAGCATGAACCAATCGAGGTCCAGGTAGGGTCATCTGCTTTACGCGGCCTTGTCTAAAATAAGGCGCTCCGCGATTTATCGTTTTTTGATCAAAATTGTCAGCTACATCTTGTATGAGCATATTCCATTGCATATCATCCATCGTATCGGTAGGGTTCATAAATATTTAGTCTCCTGAGAATGTAGTCCAATTATTATACCACTGAAACAGAAAAAGGTTGAGTAAATGAGGATGATGAATAACGTTACATGGAGGATATTGCAGGATGTTTTCGAATAGGTTGTGGTAGTTAAATCACATCCTATCTCAGCGCTAATTATCGAAGAAAAGGCGTGGATAAGCGGTTTTTCAATTATTTGAATATTCGCTATACTTAAATAGACCGATTGAGAGACATAAACTGGAGGGTGATTTTACTTGGGTTATACGGACATGTTAGGACGTCGGAGCACGATCTTGAAACGTAATATTGATACGATGATTAAGAAGAATAATAAGCAAGGGCTTAGCTCTCAGGAGAGCAGCTTCTATCAGCACATGCTTAAAGAACTGCATCAAAATGAGCATGAATTACATTCAGCTAGAAATAGTCATTGATTCTCGTTGCCTTATAGCGGTAGACTAATAAAACGTTCCAAATAAAAACCGTAGATAAAAATCACTGATCAGCGATCGGTGGTATTTATTTACGGTTTTTTTAGATATTTGCTCGGTATTATTTCTGATCGTACATCAAAAGCTGCTCAAATCTTTCTAGGTACGCTTCCGATTCTTATGGTGTATCCATTCCTGCAAAGGTATTTCATGAAGGGTATTGTGATGGGCAGCGTTAAAGGATAGTATTAGCAATAAATGGGAGGTTTATATCGTATGGAAAACCCAATATTCAGTCGATTAATGCCAGCATCGAGAACAGGAGGCTATCGCGAGGATGACCACTACATCTGGTGCGGATCTTGTGTTTTAGGCGAAGATGGGCGGTATCATCTCTTTGCTTCACGATGGAAGAAAGAGCTTGGTTTTGGAGCGCACTGGCTGTTTAACTGCGAGGTTGTGAGAGCATCCAGCACAACTCCTGAAGGGCCCTATCAATACGAAGAAACGGTGCTCGGACGAAGAGGGCGTACCTTTTTTGACGGTATGAATCAGCACAACCCTCATATTAAGTATTGGAATGGAAGCTATTATCTCTATTATATGGGAACGACGTTCGGAGGACCGATACCAGGTCCGGGAGATTCTCCTTCATCTGAACGAGTAACTGAGGTTTGGAATAACAAAAGAATAGGCTTGGCAGTATCGAAATCCGTGTTCGGCCCATGGACGAGAAGAGACACGCCTCTATTAGAACCACGCTTAGGCAAATGGGACTGTACGATAACAACTAATCCTGCGGTAGCTATATTAGAGGATGGAACGACGTATATGATATACAAATCACGTGAGTATGCCGGTTCTACCCTGCAATTAGGCATTGCCGTTGCCGACCACCCCGAAGGACCGTTCCGTCGCTTAACGGATGATCCGATCTTGAGTTTCACTGATCCAGATTTACATGTCGAGGACCCTTATTTATGGCATGCGGATGGTCTGTTCCATCTATTAATGAAGGATGATTTCAAGAATGAAAGTAAAGGTATAACGGGAGAGTGGGGGGCCGGCGTCTATGCGACAAGCGAGGATTGCGTTAATTGGACGATTCACCCGAACCCGAAAGCGTATTCCCGTACGGTTCAATGGGATGACGGAACCCAGTCGGAAATGATCAATTTGGAGCGGCCTAACTTACTCTTTCAGAATGGCGTACCTACGCATTTGTTTGCTGCAACCGGCTCGGGAGAAAAAATGTGGCAGTTCGATCATACTTGGAATATGGTCATTCCTCTTGCTCCTACTCAAGAGAAGTAAGAGAAGTAAGGGAAGAAAGCATGAGCGGACAAGTGTTCGAGGAAAATAAAATTTTAGACTTACCCCCAATAACAAAAAAAGCGGCGGCCAGGGACGAGAAAAAAGTCCTAGACTGCCGCCTTTTTATGTAGATTAGGCGAATCCTACCCACCGATCGGCGCCATTGCGTTCGCGTCCGTTCCTTTGCCTCTTTATGAGTCGCTGTAATTCAAGAGTAAAAGCTTATGAAGTTACTGTAGTTCCTCTTTTTAGCTTGTCCTCTCGCAGCTGCCTACGCACAAGAATAGCTGCCGTAATGAGCAGCACCCCGTTAATGACGAATACCCAGCGTATAGGAATGATCCCGCCAAGCACTCCGCCGATGACGGGCGCGAGCATTGTCGCAAATTGTGAGGCTGATTGATTCAAACTGAATGCGCGACCGCGGAATTCACTTTCTGTTACTTTGACAATCATGGCATTAATGGAAGGATAAACGCCGGCAAAGAACAATCCGTACATGAAACGTAGTATGCCGAATTGTACATAGCCGTTTACGAAAAATTGCAGGCAATTGCCGATTCCTCCTCCAAGCAGTCCAATAAACAATACACGAGAAAAGCCGATACGTGAGCCTAATTTACCCCATTGCGGAGCGGCTATTAATGTTGCTATACCCATGGCCGAGAAAACAATACCCGATTTTAAGGCCGCTTCGCTTGGTGTAACACCAAGCTGCATGACGAATACGGTTAGCAAAGGCTCAAGGATCATGACTGAGAACGTCGCTAATCCTGCTAGAGCAATCAAAGTCGCGAAGGCTCGATTGGATAAGGCATGTTTGATGTCGTCTTTAATGGATGAGCGGACGGCTGAACGATTGAACTTTTTCTCATGCACGAAAAACGTGGCTATCAAAGCAGCAACCAACACAACGAGTCCTGAAAAAATAAATGCCTCACGATTACCTATCAGATGGCTGACGATTCCGCCGACTACCGGCCCCATAATTCCTCCGGTTGCACCAGCCGTAGCCATAATACCAAGTGCATATCCCGATTTATCCTCAGGCGTATTGGTAGCAACTAATGCAATAGCAGCCGGAACATACCCAGCAAGCAATCCCTGAAAAATCCGTAGAACTAGAAATAAATAAGGGTCATGAATGAAATAAGTTAGAAAATACATGACGGCCAAGCTGAAGCCCGATCGAATAAGCATAGGCTTTCGACCGTATTTGTCGGATAGTGATCCCCAGAAAGGGGCGATTAAGGCGCTCGCAAGAAATGTAATACCGAATGAAATACCGGACCAGGCTTCCAAATGATTCGTTATACCAAGCTCTGTGCTTAAGAACAGAGGGATAAACGGTATTGAAATGGTATAGGCAGTACTGCAAAAAAAGACGCCTGTCCACAAAACAAATAAGTTGCGTTTCCATGAAAAATCCATATGCTGTCACTTCCTATTGCTTATGTAGTTGTTTCTATTGTATCCCTATCCTTGAAGAAACTCTATTCTATATTGGAAATAAGTGAAGCATAACAGCTCGGGAAATGGGGAAAATAGTCGAAGTGCATGTAAATGGTTAGAAAGTAGTGTGAATAATGACAGAGACGAAATATGTGAAGGAAACACGCTGCTTTAAAATTTCTAGAGTGTTTCCTACTGATGTCAATAATCATGAAACATTGTTTGGTGGTCGGTTAATGTCACATATTGATGACATTGCTTCGATCTCAGCTTCTAAGTTATGTCGGGTCACAGCGGTTACCGCGTCTACGGATTCGGTCGATTTCCTCTCTCCAATTAGACCGACTGATTCTGTATCATTAGAGTCGTTTGTAACCTGGACTGGCAGGAGCTCTATGGAAGTATTTGTGAAGGTCATTACGGAGGACTTGCGAACCGGGAGGAGGAAAATTGCCGCGACTGCTTTTCTTACCTTTGTAGGGCTAGATGAGGAAACGAACCGGCCGATTATAGCACCGAAGGTTATACCGGAGACAGAGGAAGAGAAGAAGCTATACGAAACCGCTGCATATCGTAAAGAAATGCGGAAGCACCGTAGAGAAGAAAGCGAAAAATTTGCCGATTATTTGTTAACGGAATATCCGTGGGAATGAGCTTAAGCTTGAACAACTATTAAAAGGTCATTATTTTCTACTTTTTGTAGGAATATGGCCTTTTTCGCTTTCACAAGCATATCAATATTTAATATTAATAAACACCTTTAGGGGCTTCGACTTTGTTTTTTGTCTCTAGTTCACTTCCTCTAATTTTCGTATTGACTGATTAGCTGCCGTAGCTTGCTTTGTATTTGTTCACGTACCACTAGGGGACGCTTTACTTTTGCCTCCATGCCGAAGCCGAGGAAAAAATGTACCGTCCACGGTGTAAATGATGTGCTCATCTTTGTACGAATCGTACCTGATCCGTCCGCATGCAAATTAATCCACTGGGATAACCATAAATCTGATTGGCATCGTCTTACACCCTCCGGCGTCAAATCCACCTCGAGATCCAATGTATCTCCTTCATTTATTCTCATGACCCATGACTTAATGTCCTCCTCGGCCATATTCAATTTCTTGCTTTGGTCTGCCTCTAAGGAAAATTCCTTCACTCGATCTACGCGAAATACTCGATAATCCTCTGCCGAGAAACAGTAAGCTTGGCAGTACCATAACCCGTTCATTGTATAAATCCCGAGTGGTTGAATCATTCTTTCTCGGCGAGAAGAAGCCTCGTACATGATTGCGACGACGCGTTGCTCCAGTGCCGCCTCTAGCAGCTCCTTCAAGAAAGAAACATCGATTTCATGCGGGGGTACCCAAAATACAAGCCTTTGTTGCATGCGTTCGATCTTTTGCTTTAGTTCGCTCGAGAGGTAATGAAAGAACTTGTCCAACGCTGTATTCACTTCGTTTTTGAAAGGGAGAGAGTTGTAATTGCGCAGCGATTGGCAGGCAAAAAACAACGCGATCGCCTCGTGTTCGGTAAAGCTGATGGGTGGCAGCACCTTCTCACGTAGAACACGATAACCGCCTCTAGGACCTGCCTCGGAATATAGCGGCACACCGAGTTCACTCAACTCCATCAAATCACGAATCATCGTTCGGCGCGAAACGCCACATTCATCCGCCATCTCCTGTATCGTAAATTTCTTGCGTTCATTGACCTTCATGATGAGTTGAATAAGTCGCTGTGCTTTGTGCATGGGACGTTTGCTCCTTTTTTACCAATGCAAATAACAGTGCCAGTAGTTGGCACTATTATCCCGTATATTTAAACTCCAAGTCAATGTTTATACAACGAGGAGGATTTGGACATGAACTTGTCTGAAAGAAAACACTTCATACAAGTTGACACTTAATATGAGGGCTAAAGGAGCTTAAAAAATGAAGTATGAAAATCAACAATACGTGATGGAAATCGTTTTGTTTGAGTTGAAGGAAGAGGCGGATAAGGAACGTTTTTGTAAGGCGGCTGATGCATTAACTGAGGTACTACAAACTGAAATTCCCGGGTTTAAAGGGCGCACTTTGCTGCATACACCGGACCAAATGCAATGGACGGACATTATTTACTGGTGTGATATGGAAATGGCTTTGGGAGCGATGGAACAACTCAAGTCTGTCCCAGATTTCCGGAATTTTGTATCGATGATTGATTCACGGGAGATCACGCAAAGATATCTGATCCCGGCAAGAAGCAGCGTATCCGGCATATAAGTACCTCCTTGCGAATGACCCTGCCTGGATATAGTGACGAATTATCGATTCTGAAGGAAATCGCTCCCCAATGTAAAGGAGTCGAATACTTGTTCTTTCCAGATTTTTTACGTAATTGATACCTTAAATTCTTTGTGATAAAGGACGTTTACAGCAGAAAAGAATGATACTACCGTTCAATGATTAAGAACTTAATGACATGGAGGAAACAATATGAGTAATGTATCAGTAATCGGTTTGGGATCAATGGGTGCAGCACTGGCTCGAGTACTGCTTCAAAATGGCTATCGAGTTACAGTATGGAACCGATCGAGCGCAAAGGCTGAGCCGCTTGTCAAGGAAGGAGCTGTCCTTGCTCCCAGTGTAGCTTCTGCTATAAGCGCTAGCATAGTGTCAGTTATCTGCGTATCTGACTATAAGACTTCGTATGGCATTTTGAATACAGAAGAGGTCAAACCGGCTCTCGTAGGTCGCGTTCTAGTCCAGTTGAGCACAGGTAGTCCTCAGCAAGCACGTGACAATGAAGCGTGGGCTCAAGAACATAACGCGGAATATCTAGACGGAGCCATAGCGGCTTCACCGCCTCAGATGGGCAAACCTGACGCTACAATTTTCACATCAGGCTCTATATCTGCTTTTCAACAGAGTGAGCCGCTTCTCAAATGCCTGGCTGGAAATGTGCCTTATCTAGGTGAGCAAATTAGCGCAGCATCTTCGACAGATTTGGCGTTTCTTTCATACCTATTTGGTTCGTATCTTGGCTTTTTTCATGCGGCACGTATCCTTGAATCGGATGGCCTTCGCGTAGATGATTTTGGATCCATGATAGCTCATATCTCGCAGGTTATCGGAGAGGTTATCAAGCATGAGAGCGATGTGATTCAAACAGAAACATACGATAACCCACAGAGTTCCGTGAATATTTGTATGACGACAGTGGAACTCCTCATGGAACAAGCTCGTGAGGCGGGTATTAATAATGAATTCCCAGTATTTGCTCAAGGGCTTTTTAAGAAGGCTATGGATGCAGGCTACGGACATGAGGAGCTTGGTGCCCTTATTAAAGTAATGCGATAAGAAACTAATTGACTTCGTAATGCACAATATCTTCTTACATGGAAGGAGTATAATCTAAAAGCGGTAATTCCTGCATAAAGGAATTACCGCATTTTCGTATTTAAAGCAATGGCAATGATAATAATGAACGGAAGCCCAACATTTGGAACGATCTACATAAGGTGCTGGAGCTCGAAAAAGAAACTATTTTGAATGCTGGTGCGTCTATCTATTTGAATTGAGAATTAAGAACTAACTATTAAGATTAGGAATCATTGGAGAGGGGACCCCTATATGCGCTTAATACCGGCTGCACGAAGCAGTCAGTGGTGGATATTCATGGGAGCATCGACATTACTTATTACGTTGTTGTTGTGGCTCATCCGTTTTGGTGTGTTATACCAGACGTTTACAGTTACTCATGCATTCCGATTTATCCTGCTTGCTATCATCGTTTCTTTTATTTCAAACTTCGCAGGTTGGCTTGGTGCTCGCTGGCTATGGTTATTTTCAACGATAGGGATTGTTGTTGGTCTGATTATGATGGCTATATACGCTCGTGATATTACAGGCTGGGGGGACTTAATCAGTGTCCTTGTTTTTTTACAGCTAATCATTATTGGATTTGTACTTGGTTTGGTCGTTGAGGGCATCTTGTATGGAAGACGATGGCTGCGAGGGAGATAAGCAAGATTAGTAGTAGAAAAAAACGGCTATCCTTTTTGGCTTGAAAGCTAGGGGATAGCCTATTTGACCTTTTTAACACGAATAACGGATCTGTTGTCCAAACGTATCTCCGAATAGCGGATGCTTCACAAATAAGCGCTTCTGTGTCCGCTACCCTATTTACTATGCCCGTTTAGTTTCAATATTTGCAATTAAATGAGGCTGCAAAAGGGACAGTGGCGGTTTAGTATCAGAGGATGAACTTAATTGCTGGGTTTGCTCGACCTTGCCCACTTTTTGGTCATTTAGCTGCAAATCCTGAAACTAATTGGACTCAATTTCCATAGTGCCGCTCATTAGTTTCACAATGTGAAACTATTTTTAACATTGCCGTCAAGCCGTCAGTTGAATATGTACATTCATGGTGTTAGCCTATCGACAAACAGCGGGACAGCAGACTTAATGGCTTGCCAGGCTAGCCAATTGCTAGCCTTTTAGCGGATTTTGTTACTTTAGGGTTTGAAAATCTTCATCCCATTTGTATTTTTCATCGTAAATCTTAAGAACTTCTTCAGATAATTGCCCCCAATTAGTATGGGGATTGTTAAGAACTATGTGATAAAGTCGGAGAAAGCGGTCTTTAGGCAGCTTGCGAGCATATCTCATCACTAAATGCTGGTACATGAACACGTATCGCTTCATTCGGATAGCGGCCCCTGCGACGCCGATAAGGATGCTCTCGCCGTTCTCCATTTTAATAATTTGGGATTCGTACATGAGAACATAACGGAATGCCTTTTCCTTAAGGAGATCTCGTCTGATTTTAGTCAGCTCTCCTATATATTCGGCAAGGTCGGGGCTAAAGTGGCCCATTATAAGTGGTTCCAGCATCAGATCCATGTCCTTGCGGAGTAAGAAGGTTTGCAGCAGTAATATTTGCTCGATTCGAAGCTGGTCGGTCTGAACGAGAGCTCCAATTTCACGAAGCATCTCATACGTGAGAGGCTTGTTTCCGCTTTGAAATACTTCAATGGCTGCATCACGGTCAGCAGTAAGTCCAGCTATTAACTGGTGAGCGTCTTGTTGAAACATCTTATCTAGCAGCAGCAGTTTTTCAGAGGTAGCTGTCTTCCTCTGAATAACCCATAAGATGGCGAGCAGCAACACGCCGCCTGCTGCGCATGCTCCAACCTGAGTCGCAGTCTGGCTAGCAAACAGACCAACTATAAGTAGCAGCAAAACTACAGCTCTTGCTTTCCACATAGAGCGCAGCAGCAATATATCAGCGTGTTTATCAACGCTGATCAGTGACTTTTTGCCGCATACACCGCATTGCTGCTCACCTAATACAGTGAAATATTTGCATTTGCGACATATTTTAAGCTTCATATAAGCATAACGTGTTTTAATAAAGGGGTTGAATTGAATCGCTAGTTTCTTGTTCATTCTTGTTCATGCCTCCCTTTCTTCAGAATGGACCGTACTAGTTTGTCCAACTGCTCGGGAGACGGAGCCTTCTTCTGACGAGAATAATATGAAGCTGATTGAATAACTACAAAAAGAAACAATAGTCCTAAACAGACGTATGTAAACATATGGGTTTCCTTTCTTACAGTAACAGTGATTTGTGGGAATCTATCAGGTATACTTACTGTATAGTATAGCACCATAGCAGAAGCAGTGATAATAGTGACTAATGGACTAGGTGGATGAACTATCGGTCCTTTTACAAAGGAGTATAATCATGATTCAAATAAAACGTTTTACTCGAAATCTTTTCATTGCGGCATCCGTACTCTCCGTACTCCTGCTGCCGTTTGGCCAGTTGACTACGGTGCATGCCGCGCAAAACACTCCGCAAATTGATGCGGTGCTAGTGCTCGATGTGAGTCATTCCATGAGTAAAAGTGACCCGGGTAAAATTGGCAATGAAGCGATGAAGATGTTCATAGATATGCTGTCCACTCAGGGCGACCAGGTAGGAATTGTTGCCTATACTGATAAAATTCAACGTGAGAAAGCGCTGCTTGAAATAAAGTCGGCTGCTGATAAAGAAAATCTGAAACGTTTCATCGATGATTTAAACCGCGGTTCATACACCGATATATCTGTCGGAGTGAAGGAAGCCGTACAAATATTAGAGGACGGCGCAGACCCGGGTCATGAGCCGATGATCATCGTGCTGGCCGACGGCAATAATGATTTTGATGATAAATTGGGCAGAACACAGGCTGAATCCGATAAGGATATGGAGCAGGCGCTCAAAGAGGCGAATGATCGCGGTCTGCCGATCTATACGATTGGATTAAATGCTGATGGCAAGCTAAACAAGGAAGCACTTGCTAAGCTGTCGGATCAAACCGGAGGCAAGTCATTTTCTACCGACTCAGCGGATGATCTGCCTCAAATATTAAGTGAAATTTTTGCGAGCCATCTGGATCTGAACGTTGTTCCTGCTGATTCCTTTACGGCCAACGGAAGCTATCAGAATGTGAAAATAGCTGTTCCTAATGCTAATGTTCTGGAAGCGAATATTTCGATTATGTCCGAGAAGCCGGTAGAGGTAAAGCTGCTTGACCCTTCCGGCAAGGAGGTTACGATTCCGTCAGATGATGTTCTGTTATCGAAGTCGAAGAGCTATTCGTTAATGAAGCTGCTTAAGCCGACTGAAGGTGATTGGACCCTACAGGTTAAAGGTGTAAGTCAGGATAAAATCGATATCAACTTAATTTTCAACTATGACTTGAGTTTGGCGATTGACCCACTTGCATCCACCTCTTACTCGAAAGGCGATAAGGTGAATATCAACTCTTACCTGATGAGTGGAGGACAAAAGCTGAAAGATAGCGAGCAGTATCGCAACATGAACGCGGTTATGCACGTCAAGGATTTGGATACAGGTAAAACAGAAGAAGTGAAGATGGAAAATGCCGGGGATCATTTTAAAGGAACCTATAAAGTTGCTGATAAGCATGATTACGAAATTATAGTTAAGGCCGAGGAGAAAAGCTTCTTCCGTGAGACGGAAGCCATTACGATCAGCGCCAAAGCAGGAGGGGCAGGTACAACAACGCCGACTCAGCCAGCTGAGGAGAAAAAGCCTTTCCCTATCGTACCAGTCGTCGCTGGTGTTCTCGGTCTAGTAGCTATACTCGCAGCAGCTTATTACGTACAGCGTATGCTGATGCAGGCGAATCGTGGTTTTGTAGGTCAGCTTATTATTGAAATCAGGGATGAGAACACAGGGGATCAAACCTCCCCGCAATATAAGAAGCTAACAAGCTTTAAAGGTAAGTTCAATCTCCATCAACTGCTGCAGCTCGCTCCGGAGTTGAAGGAGACGGAAGCTATTATTTTCAGACCAGGTAGCAATGATCGGATCCTGCTAAGAAACGGCTCCACGTGCACGATTGAGAAGTCAGGAAGGGCAATCAATGCCACTAGTGATTTCGAGCTGAAAAGCGGAGACCGCATCGTAGTTCCCTTACAACAAATAGACAAAACAATCTTTATAGAATTTCTCGTTTAAATAGAGCTCAGGAGGTAGAAGATTATGAAGCCGATTGTAAGAGAACATATTCAGCAGTTGGATGTATCGCTAGGCGGAGGTATTGTCAGTGAGAAAATACGGGTGGATACCATTGATAACCCTATTCTGATTATTGGACTCGGAGGTACTGGTATAGATGCGCTGCTGCGACTGAAATACCAGATAAATAGGCGCTTCAAGCTGCCGGAGGATCCTATTTCTAAGAGAAAACGGGATAAGCCCGACAATGTAGAGTTTCTTGCGTTTGAGACTAACGAACAGGATCGCAATAAAAAGTATAAAGGGATCGGCTTAGATCCAATCAATGAATTTGTACTGCTGTCCAACGCTGAAGTTGGCGGGCTGCTGCAAAACCGCAGTATTTTGGAGCCGTATATTACCGATTGGCTGTCACCAGAACTTAGTATTACAGACGGAATGAACGGTGCGGCTGGTGTTCGCCAAGCAGGACGGTTGCTGCTGTTTACGAAGATTAATCAAGTTGTACAAAGTATAGATAAGAAGATTAAGACGTTATCTGTCGGCACGAATAAGAAGCTGATGGTATTTCTGCTAACCGGCTTGTCCGGCGGTACTGGAAGTGGCTGTTTTCTCGACATTTCCTACATCGTAAGAGGAATTATTGAGCGTGATCATGGCTCCGCAGGAATTGATCGAGTGAACACACTTGGCTATTTGTTTACACCGGATATCAATCTAGCGAACAAGAGTCTGAGCGAGCATACGCGTGAGTATATTAAGAAGAATGGCTACGCGGCGCTGAAGGAATTGGATTATTGGATGAACGTGGACAGTCGTGGCGAGCGGTTTAAGCAGCAGTACGGCAGCATTTTGTCCGTTAATTCGCCGCTTCCGCCGTTTAATCTGTGCCATCTCATATCGGCAACGAATGCAGAGGGTAAGCTCCTTGAGAATGCCTACGATTACTGCATGAACGTGACAGCCGAGAACATTACGAATTTTATGGCGAGTGAGGATAAGCAATCCGGAGAAGAGTTCGCTATTCATGATTATATAAGCAATATTCGTACGAACATTGCACAGATGAACAAGCTGTACCCAGCCAACTACGACTATAACATCATCGGAGCTTCTTCGGCGGTACTGCCGATCGAGGAAATGACGACCTATTTGGCTTACCGCTTGTTTAATAAAATGGACAAAATGTTCGAGAAGGCTCCAACCCAAGAAGAGGTGGAGAAGTTTGCGCGTAAGCTTGGCATCGATCTAGAGACGATGGGCAAGACCTTCGATTCACGTATTCCTGAACCGCTGCCTGGTTATGAGAACAGCGAGCGATTAAGCTACAATAACGTTATTAAAATGCAGGCCGTTAATATGGACACAGAGCTGGAGCAAAACTTTTTGGCCAGAGCTCGCGAGGAATATATTAAAGCGAAGAAGCAGATGCCGGGAGAGATTGTTGGACAGTTTACCGAACAGATTCGCCGTACCTTCCTTCATCCGGAACAAGGCCCATTTTATGTGTCTCGGTTGTTATATACAGAGAAAGGCTTTTGCTTGCTGAAAATGCTGCTTTCTTATATTGAAACGCTTCGTGAGAACTTGCAGCGGCTTCCGAAGGAAATTGAAGCAGCCAGAGACCAGGTGGATGAGCGGATGGGCGATGCCAAGAGCGCCTTCGTATCCAAGGACAAGAAGAAAAATAACTACATTGAAGCAAAAATCAATGAGTACTGGCTGCTTGCCGATATCGAGCGCATGGAGCAGTTAATTGAATTTTATGAAGATCTGCATCAGCTGCTTAATGCGGAGAACAACCGGATTTATAGCGTATATACGGAAATATTGAATGTGCTCAACTCTATTTTCGCCAAAAACGGCGATCTTCTAACGAATGGAGAAGAGCAGGCCGATCACAAAGGGAACAAAACCTATTACTGGAACATCGTCACCGTTCCTGATATCTCGGATGTTATCAGTCGTTTAATGGATAAAAAGGACGGAGACGAGCTGATCCGCGACTTTACGCAGGAGCTGCTCAACCATTCGAATCAATGGGTGAAGGAACAGGAAGTGGATATCGTAAGCTCGATATCTGAGTTTTTGACCGACAAATTCGGTGACTTGATTATGAAATCAATGGAAGACTTCCTTGTGATGAAATACGGCAATGAGGAGTCGATCGAGAAGTTTGTCGAGCGTCATATCGCAACCAAGCTGGATGAGGAAGCTGTGCCGGTATTCCATTTAAGCAACAGCTCAGGCAATTTGCACGTTCCTTCTTGGGGCTTCGTCTCGGTTCCAGTGCAAGCACCAAGCATTCTTAAGGGTATTCGGAACTACCAGACCAACGCTCTGGGCAAATCCCACTTCACAATTAAAGAGAGCGAAGTGAAAAACCGAATCTTCTGGTTGAATACAAGAAACGGTGTTCCTTTATTCGTATATACCCCACTTAAGGTGTATGAGGAAAGCTATGAGCGTACGATTCTAGACAAGGAAGGTATCGGTCGTCACTTGGTGCAGACTGACCGCGTCAACTGGATGTATCTTCCATCACCGATTCCAGAGAAATCATGGGGTGACACGTACGTTAATCCACGGGTGCAAAGCTACAATGCGCGGGTTCGAGCGGAGTTTGTTCAATCGGAAGGCTACCGAATCATTGCGGAGAAGGGCGTAGACAGCAACACAAGCAGCCGTTATTCCGTAAGGTTTACGAAGCAGTTTGACGTTTCTACTGAGTTGAAAATGTATAACATGCAGCTGAATTCAGCTAAGCCGAATTTGGGCGAGGTTAAGCGAGCACTAAATGAGCTGAAGCGTCTTCTAGCGGAAGGGCTGGAGGTCGAAGCGACGAAGGATATTTTCGGCAGCTTCTCTGAGGAGCTTGCGCAGGAAAATCTGATCCGCTCACCAGAGCTGCTGAGACGCGTTCGCGAAGAATTGGCGAAATACGAATCGATCAACAGCAAGGTCTCTGAACTTGAGCAATTATTAAATCTGCATCAAGATGAAGATAAATGGTTCGACCAGTTTATTGAGGCACTATACACGGACACGATCTGCAAGAAAGGCGCGCTTTATGTGTATGATCGCGATCCCGAGGAGGAAGCATGGGCTCCTTTCGCTAATTTGATGAAGAGCAGCAATTATGTAGAGCACGAAGTGTTCGAGAGCTTCCGTCAACTGGATGACAAAAGCCGCAGTTTATTGATGCGCAAGGCGTCACGCAGAGTAACGGAGTTGACGTCAACTGAGGACACGGCCCCTCTTCTAAATAAATTGGAGGATTTGTTCGGCACTTTCCTTGATGCACGCGAGCGACTGGAGTATGAGAAGGTTGAACTTGCTAACGGTGAGGAGCTGCATCGTTTCTATAAAGAAATGACGACAAAGCTTAATGAAATTCGCAGAAAGTTGAAATAGCTATGAGACGAGAACTCGATCGATTCGCGGCTGATTATTCGGCCGCCGAACAGAAATTAAGCGGGCAGGATGATGACCAGAGCAGCATCCACTATCCAACCGTCTTTCTATTCATTGGTGATGAGGCAGAGCAAGCGATTGAGCCTATGATGCACTCGAATGAATGGAAATGGGACAATAACGCTGGCGTTATGTATGTTCATGTGGCATCGCGCGGCAAGGAAAATGGTTTCCAATCACCGCAAGTTATGCAAGCTCTGCTTAACGGGCTTGTCGCAGCTCAAAGCGATAACAAGACTGTACGAAAAGATATAGGGGATGCTTTCCATAAAGAGGGACAGCATCTGGTGAATTTAAACCGGACACTGCGTCAGGTCAGTGACAAGATAGCCGATTACGGACGTTTGTATGCGTCCTTCGATCGGCTGCATCTTGCCGTTATTACAAGGGTCGATGATCCAATGAACATTCTTGTTCCACAAATATCTTTGCTTGCTCAAGCTATATTTTTGCAGCTGTTCAAATCGGTGCAAATGGATTTGTATGCGTTAATTAACGAACGTGAGCAATCGGAGACGTTTGGTTATGCGGGCGCGGCCGGAATAAGCTTTTTGCGTGAGCTTGAAGGGCTGCAGCGTCCTGATTATTCCTATTCTGCGAACCTGCAGGTTACAAGTGATGGATTAGCGATACCAGTCATTCACAAGTCATCTCCTTTATTCGATCTCGTATATGTGCTGTCTGACCGTAATGAGAAGGGGATTGCTACTCTTAACGGCATGCAGGATAACTATGAGATCATTTGTCATACGGTCCTGCTGAAGAATAGAAAACGCAAAGACACTCAAGTGCTGTCGAACGACGGAAGCTATAATAATTCTTCCTTCAAGAATAGCCTGATGTCCGAGTCTGGCAGACAAGGATTTGTCTCTGCGGGTCTGTCTAAAGTGAAACGTCCCAATTATTCGATTGCTTTGACTGTGCTCTATCACTTCTTTATGCAAATTCAGATGCGGTTGAAGAGTACGCCAGAGCTAAGCGATAAGGAGAAGCTTTCCTTCTTTGGGCTTGATGCTTCAACAATCGAGGCACGGGTAGCTGGCATAGTGCCAGGCGAGGAAAGAATCGCGGATATGATGGGTCTCTTAACGAGCGGTATTCGTTACGATGAGCTAAAGCGTATGACACTGCGTGAGGCGGAGGCCGCCTTGTTCGGTGATGGTTGTGCTTCTTTCTTCCAAAATCAATTCACTCGTATCGCGGAGGAACGTCTTAGTCATATAAAAGTGTCTGAGGAGCTGCATCAAGCCATCTCCCGAAATAAGCAAGGACGTTCGAATATCGGATTCTATCAGCTTTCGGAGTGGACGGACGAGAAAAATGAGGACGGCAGCGTGCAGGAAGGCGTTCGCGCTAGAATGCGTGATTTAGTTAGAGAGATTGATATGGCGCGCGAAGAGCTTGAACGCTGCCAAGAGGCTAGGTCAGAGGATTTAAAGTTTAAACGTATTCCGCTTTTGGAGAAGCAAAATATGCGTTCCTTTATTCGCGTCTTTTTCGACACGGTATATCGTATGCACTGGCAAATCCTACAGCTTGAGATAGAGCTTGCGCTATATCGGCGCTTCGCGGCTGAGCTGGAGCGTCTGCATGTGCCTTATCGCCTTCAAGTCGAGCAGATGGATAGGCTGGAGGAGGAGCTAAAAGCAGCTGCTCTTCAAAGCATTCGAATGGCGGATGATTATATCGGGCAGAACGTATTCGATTATTATGAGCGGGTAACCGAAGGTGTAATGAAGGATATAGAAGAAAAACGAGGAGCCTCAATTTTCTTCGAAGATCGCTATATCGGTAGCGTGACGGAGCTGCTGGCAAGCGGCAGCGATAAGCTAACTGAACGATTGATTGACGTATGCCGCAAGCATATCCTCACCGCTGAGCCGTTTGCTCAGACGTTCGAGGGAGAACTTTTGCAGCGGGCTAACGTATCAGTAGCCTACAGCAACCAGAAGGCTTTATCGCGAGATGAGCTGTTTAATCGGCTTTACAGGACGCTGGAGGATAACGCGACTATAAACATTAGGCTATTTGACTATACGCATGAGCATCGTCATGAAGAAAAATATTTTTTCGGCGATGGCGAGAGCGAATTTATTCGCTACGCGCTTGGCGTTGATGAAGGTTCCCGCATCTACAAGCTAGGCTGTGTGCACGAAAAGCGCAGCAGCGGAGTAGAGAAATTGAATTTGATGGGCGGCTTCCATTTAGAGGACTTGATGTATTACCGCAACGGCAAGGTTTACTACGAAACTTATCTTCAGAACGGGTACGAGTTCCATACCATTGAATCTGATCTGCTGCCTGAGCTTCGCTGAACAGTAAACGGGAAGCCGCGTCAATAATCATTGTTCCTCATTAGAAGTCTGGAAAGGATGCTGTCATCGTGCAACGGAAAATAAATGGGTTACTGCTTTTGTTTAGTTTAATAGGGGGCGCAGTGGGCTTCGCTATTGGCGAAATACTGCTGAACGCCCTGTATTCAGGCTGGCCTCGCTGGGTTGTAATGGGCTTATACTTTGGGGTCCTTGCTTTATGTATCGGGCTGGCTTGCCTAGTTGCTGAAATGATCTCGCCTAAGCTAAGCGGCTCCTCTTGGCGTCAACGCTATACAGGTCTATCATGGAAGCTGCTGGTGCCGGCAACGCTTGTGCTGTTGTTCGCAGTCGGCAGCTTATTGCAGCTTATATACGGACTACACCTTGGTGGGCAAAAGCAGGTGAAGGATATCGTTCTCGTGATTGATAATTCAGAAAGCATGCTGGAGACCGATCCAACTAGCGAACGATATAACGCCGCGAAGCAGCTGATTAATAACATGGATAGAGATAAAAGGGTTGCGGTTGTCGTGTTCAATGATACGGCAGAGCTCGTACAGCCGTTCGTAAGTGTAAGCAATCAAGCCAGCAAAGACTCCGTTAATGCGGTAATTGATGGACTTGATAAAGCAATCGGCGGTACAGACTTTGCTGCTGCGCTATCAGAATCGTTGAGTACGATTGAGAACAGCGAAATGGCTGAGCGCGGGACAATGGTTATTTTGCTATCGGACGGATTTAGCGAATCAAGCATTACCGATTTGCTTGCGACTTATAAAGAGAAACAAATAGCTATAAATACGGTTGGTCTTAGTCTTGTGAATGAAAACGGCACAGCGCTGCTGAAGCAAATCGCAGGAGAGACCGGAGGAAGCTATCACGATGTAACGAAAGCGACAGGACTCGCACTCGTGTTCCAAAGTATTTATGATACAATCGATGATCGAACGCTATTAACGGAGCGAACTGGTCAAGCAGCTGACAGTGTCATCTATAAAATACTGCGAATTCTGTCGATCGCGATTATTGGCATTGCTATTGGCGTATCACTCGGCATCGTGTTTGACAATCGCTACTTGGCGTTAAGCTTTGGCATTGGCGGCTTGGTAGGCGGTCTAATAGCGGGCTTTCTGCTGGAATCGGGCTTAACAGGACAGTCGTTCGGGGACGGAATCAGCCGCTTTGCCGCTGATCTAATACTCGCGTTTATTATCGGACTGTTCCCGCTTATTGTACCGATTAGGGAAAATAACAGCACTAGGCCGCAGCGCGGCGCAAGAAACAAAGGCTTGAGCGATCATGCTGCATCCGGTCAAATGGGACGTGGGAAAGACAACCGGAGTCATGGATTTTAAACGATTTTGGAGGCGGAGATAGATGCGTTATATAGATGCGGAGCAGGATTCCCCGGTGATCAGCGAACTAACTCGAACAATCGAGGGGGATACCTGTACGCTCCGCTGGCATTGGCCGGGAAGCATAGAGGCGGTCTACATCAGGAAGGTGGCAGCTGATCAGGAGCAAAGCAGCGACCAGAGCACAAAGGGCTTAAAGCTCTATACGAAGGCTGAATATAAAGCGAACAACGGCTATCACAGCCGCATCGAAGGAATCGGACGTTATATTTTTAACGTGTATGCTTGCCAAGAGGGAATGGATGGTCCGCAGCTTATTCATCAGCCGAATGGTGAAAATGAGATTGAGATTAGTGCGGGTAAAGCAGCCATTCACTATTCGATCCACTCCAAAAGCGGTATTTTTCAAAAATACAAAACGATTCAAATTCAAGTGACGACCGAGGTGCCAATCGCCAAGGATGTTCTTTGCTATGTTAAGAAGCAGGGAGGCTTTCCCGCGAATAAAGAGGACGGTACATTATACCCATTCGTCAGCCCCTTTAGCTCAGGGAAAAACCTGCTGCCTGCTATCGAGGTTGGCAAGAAGGATTTTATAAGATTGTTTTTCACTGATGGTCGAAGATACGGACAAATGTACGAATTGATTTCGGTATAAATGTAGCTAGAAATTTTAGAGTTATATAGAATGTATAAGTTTCACTCTTATCCATTTCTATATAACCACCGCGAAACGAGCTTATGCCGCCAGAGGACGGCGACAGCCGTTTACGCTTGATAAAGGAGGTTGGTCGCATGGGCATTTTCGATCTATTCAAAAAAAAGCCTGAGGCAAAGCCGAGGCCGTTGTTCTACGATATTGTCTGTCCTTATTGTTTCAGTAAATTTACCCCGGACGAGGCTGTATTCCGCGCCACCCATTCCCGTGAAGACGATGAGGATTACGCGCTTGGCGAGGATGAGGAGCTCAACAAATATCGGGAGCGGTTCGGACTGGATTCCGTTCATGATATGGAAGCTGTACTTCGTCCGCAGGATGTACCGGAGGAGCAGCATGTTTACTCAGACCATGTGCGTATTGGTCTCAATGATCGTCACGGCGAATTGACTCGCATAAGGCTTTGCCCAAAATGCCATAACGAGCTTCCCGTAACAGCGGGCAAAGTTCCAAGTAACATCATCTCCATTATAGGTGCTTCCCAAGTAGGGAAATCGGTGTATATGACGGCATTAATTCATACGCTGCAAAATACGACAGCCGATCATTTTAATGCAGCTTGCATGCCGCTTAATGCGGAGATCAGTCGAAAGTTCCGCACCTATTACGAGGAGCCTTTATTCGAGCGGGGCGATCTGCTTGCTTCTACTCAGAAGGAGAAAATGCAGGAGCCATTTATTTTTCAATTTGTATTTAAAGATGAATCGAAGCCGCCGCTGACGCTCGTTTTCTTCGATGTAGCGGGAGAAGGTATGGTTGAGCAGGATTATCTCGGCTTGCACGGCCAGCATATCAAAAACTCAGCAGGCATTTTGCTGATGGTTGATCCGCTGCAAATCCGTTCGATCCGCGAGAAAATTCGGATACAGCTTGGGGACAAGCCGGGTGAGTGGGTGTCGCAATATGACGAGCCACGTGATGTTGTACTGACGATGTTCGGCGACTTTATCGCTTATCAGGACAATAGTAAAACCGATATTCCGACAGCGGTTGTGCTGACCAAGAGTGATATGCTTCATTCGCTTAAGGATGAGGACGGCGAGTATATTAAGTCGAACAGCAATATTTTCAACAATATGGTGCATCGCGATTATTTCAATCTAACTGAATTTGAAAATATTGACGGAGAAGTTCGGCGCTTCATCGAGAAGGTCGATCGCCCATTCAAAGGGACGATGGACGTCTACTTCAAGGACACGGCCTATTATGCGGTATCCGCGCTTGGCAGTAACCCGGTGGATCAGAGGATGCAAACCGTGGTCAGTCCGATTAGGGTTGATGAGCCTTTTATTTGGCTGCTTTACAAGCTGAACTTCATTGAAGGGAGAAGAGATTAGTGCGTGATTCTACTCCGGGCAGAATGATTCAGCAGCAGATGTACGCACGGGAAAGACGCGGTATTTTCCGCTCCACGGAAGGCTACGACACCATTGCCAAGTCGAAGGGCTTAGACAACAATTTTATCAAAAAACAGCTCCATCCGTTTTGCGTGTACGATGCTCCTTCCGAGCTTGCGGTACGCGGGGAGAAGGAGGATGCTGCTTATCCAGAAACGATGCATCTTCTCCATCTCGAAAACGGCGATATTTTGTTAGGACGCAGTGTATATAGGTCGGCTGATTTCACGGGACTTCGCAGTGCTTTTTTTACACATAACTATATCCTTCCGGGAAGTGAGCCTCATCGGTCTCCTTCTGATTATAAAACATGGCTGCGAGCATCCTTTGCCGAGAGCTATGATATTCACGATGGAACGGATCTCTCTGAACTCGCAAGCCTGCCTGTTCAAACGATCATTCCGGTTGTGGACCATCGTTCCCTATTAGATGAGCTTCATATCGGAGAAAAGCTTTTCAAGCAGCTATTGTTTGCAGTGATGGCTTCAGTCGGCGGTAAAAAGAAAATATATGTCGCTCTGGACGTGCCAATCGCGGAGCTGCCTGGCAAAGCCAAGCAGCTGCTTACGGTTCTGTATGCGAGCTTACCTTATGAATTCCGCAAGCAGTTAGGTTTTATTACTTATGCCAAAGAGCCACAAAGTCGTAAATCCGTTCATCTTACGTTCGTCGAGCAGGGCAGCTTGCGTGTTGGCGATCGAAGTATTGAGAAGGATTTCACGTTTGATTTTGCCAATGACAGAATGACTAACGTTGATCTGGAAGGAACGGATCAGCCGTATTTGGATTTTGCTTGGGACAATTTGGAACGCGGTGAGCGAGCAGAGCAGTTTTATCAATTCGCCGAGCTGATGCTCTTAAATATGGATTCGGAACGACAGGTTGCTGTTTCTAGCTATCATGAGCTAGCTGTTATGTTTCAAATGGAAGAAAATAACGATAAGCTCTACGAAACTCACAAAAGTGCTGTTTTGCGAGGAATGCTCGATTATTTGCGTCCGACCGGCTCGCTCAATTTGAAGATGCGTTTGAATGATCTCTTTCTGTCTCGGTTTGACTATGAATATGATCGGATGAGGCAAGGAATTATACCGGAAACATTTATTGCGGAAAGCTTCAAGGATTATTATCACATTGATGGCAAGCATAACGAATCGAAGATCATTGCTTTTTTCATGATGTCCATTAACTGTGCAAAGACTCAAAGGAAGACGGATGCGGTTGCTTCCTTCTACGCGGCAATTGAGAGTAATACTGCACTAAGCCAAGCCTTTTTCGCCAAAATACTTCTTGATTCCAAAAATGCTGAAATCTTCTTCATACCGTTCATTGAAGAGAAGATGAAGCAAGCAGCGGGTGTTAAGAGTATTCTTCAGGTGATTGAGCAATGGACAGCCGTTCATCCTCAGCTATATAACTATGGACAGTTTCTAGAGCTTGCCTCCGAGCAGCTTAAGGATAAGCTGGATCGTGAGCATCGTTCGATGGCTGCGGTTAACCAGACTATGCTACAGCTTAGCAAGCTTAAAGGAGAAGCGGGGAGTGGTAAGAAGTCTGGCGCTGCTGAAGCTTTACACTTCTATCAAGAGCTGGAGCTTACGACTTATCGTACCTTTCTGTCCGATTTCAATCTGGATAAACTTACGATGGCGCAGCTCGAACAAGCCGTGTTTCTTGGTGCTAAGGACCAGCTGAAGCGGTGGAATGAGCATTTGAAGGATTCACGGCGGCAATCGCTGGCGCTTGTGCTTAGTGCGCTGTATGATTGGTTGACGCTTCCTGAGCCGAATGCCCTGCTAACCTACCAATTGTCACCGGTAGAGATTGATCAGATGCAGGAGGTAGGACGGCGACTATTAGAGGGGAAGCTGCAGCTTGCTCATTTTGAGCGTCTTACGCTAGTGTTTCGTGACAGCTCGGATACAGAAATTGTGGATTATACGGCACTGCTCGACTTTCTTTCAAATAACTCAGAAAACAAAGAAACGGCCTACCGGTTTTTTCAATGGTCAGAGAAGCATCCTGATTTCATGAGATCGAGAGGCTTCGTGCCTGCATATGCTTCGGCAATTATTGCATATTTTAAGAAGTATGATCGAGATGCCTTTAAGAAACGAGCCAATTGGAAGCTATATTTTGATAAAACGGGCCCCACCCTTAAAGCGATATATAAGCAGGCTAAACAGGAGCTGTCCTCGCCTGCGGCGAGGTTTTTTCGCAGGAATCGGAAAGCGACCGTAATTAGCTCAGTCACTACCTTAGGCGTTATATTGGTGGTTGCTGGTGTGCTCATGACTTTAGGGGATAAGGAAAAACCGGGTGGAATTGTGTCAGTACCGGAGATTACGCCTACGGATAACTCAGCTGTGGTGAAGGCGGATACGCTTGTACATGTACAACAAACGTCGGCATCAGAAGGAGTGGAGGCCAAAACCTCGCTCATTTTCTTATTCAAAGATGCATCAGCATGTGCGGCTTTCAAGCCAGAGAGTTTGACCATTAAGAAGCCTGATAAGGAAACACTTGAATATACGGGATTATATTACGCACCTGCGTGTCAGGATGCAACTGCGAAAGCTTCGCCTACACCTTCAACTCCAATAGAAGGCGGCACACAGAATAATACAACGGATACACCGGCAGAACAGTCTGAATCGGAGACTGAGTCTCCAACCAACTCCCCTACTGATACTGGATTAGATACAAGCGTTGGTAATGGCGCTGGCAATGACGCTAATGCGGAGCAGGATCTCTACACGAGCAAGGTTATTGTTGCATTAGGCAAGCAGGTAGAGCTTCCGCTTAACAGTATCGTTCTGGTTGGTGAAACGGAATATACAATTACTGAGCCCTAACAAACAAATGGCTTAAAATAGTTGAGGAAGAGCATCCTAGTAGGGATGCTCTTTTGTTTTACCTTCACGCGAATAAGTGATTGGCTCATTTAAAAATTAAAGTTGCGACCAAAAGTTAACGTTGACGTTAACTGTCACTGGGAGTATGCTTATTTTAATGATCATGGGGGTGCGGTGTTTTGAGTATATGGAAGATTGAAGAAGTAGCGAAGCAAACAGGATTAACGAAACGGGCAATTCGGTATTATGAGGATTTCGGACTGATTTCTGCTCCCGAGAGAACATCAGGCGGTATTCGCATCTATTCAGAAGAGGATGTTGAGCAGATTAAGAAGATATTACTCGTGAAAGAAGTGCTAGGATTTTCACTCGCAGAGATTCAAGAGCATCTTTCATTTAAGGCCATGTTTGAGCAGCAGCGAAACGAAGTATTATCTTCAGAGGATCGTGAAGAACGGAAGCTTAAGCTTCAAGAAATGTTAATCAATTTAAAGAAGGAACAAGAACTGATTGATAATAAGATTATAAAAATGGAGCAATTCAAGAAAGAATTACATGGTTTTGAGGTGCGCATATTAGAAGCTGTAGAACGACTAGAAGGATAGGGATCTTATGAAACAGATACAACAAGAGCAAGGGACGACGGCGTTCTGGACGATTATGATTGCAGTATTTTTCGGCAATTTCATGGCATCGCTAAGTACAACGACAATAAATGTGGCATTGCCTGTATTTATGGATGATTTTGATGCTAGCTTGAATACGGTGCAATGGATGCTGTCCGGCTTTATGATGGCTACCGGAATTATAGCGCCTATCATTGGTTTTCTGGGCGATAAATGGAGCTATAAACGGCTATATGTATTCGCGTTAGCTGGTTTTACACTGGCCTCGGTATTATGTACGTTTGCTTGGAGTATAGAGTCTTTGATTGTTTTCCGTATTTTGCAGGGTATCTTCAGCGGCATTATTATGCCCACGACGATGACAATCATTTACCAGACGGTCAAAAAAGAAAAGCAGGCGGTCGCGATCAGCCTATGGAGTGTTTCAGCTATGCTGGCACCAGCTTTAGGTCCGACGATTGGTGGTTGGTTGACCGAAATTTATGGATGGAAGTCCTTGTTTCTTATGAATATTCCTATCGGTCTTATCGCGGTAGTTGCTGCTATACGATACATTCCAAATTACAGGCTAAGTAAAGGTGTTAAACTCGATTGGATTGGCTTTGGTGCTGTAGTGATCGGAACAAGTTCGCTGCTCATCGCATTTAGCGAGGCGCATAGCTGGGGCTGGGCTAGCGGTCTGACGTTAGGGCTTATTGCTTTTAGCATGATTATTCTTTCGTATTTCATCCGCAGGACATTGAAGGTCAGCAATCCGTTATTGAATTTGCAAGTTTTGAAAATTCCGAGGTTCACTTACGGTCTGATTCTGAACTGTGCGATTACAATATCACTTTATGCAGGAACTCTATTAGTTCCTATTTTCATGCAAAATATTAAAGGAGCATCGAGCTTGACGACAGGGATGATCATGATGCCTGGTACGCTTGCGATGGCGTTAATCTCTCTTATTGTTGGGCGTTTGTATAATAAGGTTGGTCCTTCTAGGCTAATTTTCGTGGGCCTTGTTCTGATGGGGGTTGCTACTTGGGCGCTCAGTTATGCGGATGTGACAACGGGCGTGCTCTTCGTTACGATTTGGCTTGCTATTCGCTACGTGGGTATAGGCTTTAGTAATATGCCAGTGACCAATGCCGCTATGTCAGCCGTACCTGCCGAAAACTCAGGGCATGCTTCTGCGGTAATGAACTGGATCAGACAAGGCAGCGCGGCTTTATCGATTAGTTTGTTCAGTTCTATATTATCTGCACAAACGATAGCGCATTTGGCAGAAGATAAGGTTTCGAAAACCGTTGCGCTTTCGCTCAGCATCCAGGATGTATTCCACCTTGGAACAGTCATCATTATCGTGTCCGTGCCGCTTACATTACTGCTTCGGAAACGTAAGGAGCCGGTCGTACAGCTCGGCAAGTAATCGCACAAAAACAGCTAAAGCTGTCACTTGAACAGAATCATCTGTTTAAATGACAGCTTTTTGGTTGCATGCGAGCCTACAGGAAGGTAGTCGGCTTCATAAAGCTTTTCGCTAAATTATCGGACTGATGATCCTTATTGTTCGGTTTATAGTTCTCTAAAACATCAATGGTGTAGTCCTCACTAGGGTTATTCGATCTGAAAATAAACTGTTCTCTGTTCTCTATGTGAACATCATGCCCGCACTGCTTAAGGCATTCTTCAAAATCCTGTAGGGTGGGCTTCTGATTTTCCTCTAAGAAAATGAGGGCAGTTAGCATTGTCGTTTCATTTCGGCGGATAATCTTGAAATAGACGGTATGTTCTTTTTTCATAAGCGGCGCCTCCTAAACTAATGTTAAAGTCCTGTTGTTATAATTATATTATGTATGAATTGAAATGAGGAAGCAAATATTTGTCCGTATAAAGGCAAAACCATAAACAACATGATTGAGCTTATGGCAGGAAGATGATAAAGTCTGATTATTAGGGAAGGATGGAATAAAATGAGTGATAATCGCAACCATTTAAAGGTTGAAGTGCAAGCCTATTTGGACCGGATTGGTTATGAGGGTCCAGTTGATAGTAGTATAGCAACCCTTTCTAAGCTGCAGGAGTGCCATCTACATAACGTACCGTACGAGAACCTTGATATTTTGAACCGAAAGCCTTTGTCGCTTGAAATAACTGATCTCATTGACAAAATCGTTGTTCGCAGACGGGGCGGTTTTTGCTTTGAGTTAAATGCGCTTTTTGGCTGGCTGCTGCGAGAGCTGGGTTACACAGTGACGGATCTTTTTGCGAGGTTCTGGCGCGATGAAACGAATGTTCCTCCAAAACAGCGTCATCATGTGCTGAAGGTCGAGGTGGAAGGTACTTTTTATTTATGTGATGTGGGCGTTGGTGGCATCGTGCCCCGCAATCCGATCGAGATCATTGAAGGCGTTCCTACTGAACAGGGAAATGAAATTTATCGATTAGATCGTGACGAGAGCTTTGGTTGGGTGCTATGTGAGCTGGCTCACGGTCAATGGAGATGGATTTATTCCTTCACCGAAGAGCCGAAGCTGCCAATAGATTATATTATGCCCTCTTTTTGGTGCGAAAATGCGCCGGATTCTATTTTCATTAACAACCCTATTGTTGCGATCCGGACGCTGGAGGGGCGCAATACGGTTGCCGGAGAGCAGTTTCGCATTTTTAAGTCAGACGGTGTACAAACCATCACTCCGCAAACGAAAGAGGAGTATAAGGCTGCCTTGCACACTCATTTCGGCATCGTGATTGAATAAGTCAAGGGCTGTCCCTTAAGGTCATAGACTTTGAGAGACAGCCCTTTCGCAAAAATACCGCATTATTTGGGCTCGGATGACCTATCTATATCCTCCTGATCGAACTAGTCTAAGATTCTAATATTACCTCTATCCCTGTATTAAAAGTAAAATTGAAACATATAAAGATATAATATACAGAACATCTGTTCTGGGTTATTATCTTTACGTAGGATAATTTTCCATTACACACAATGGAGATCATGAGGCTGCCTGCAGGGCGGCTTTATTATTTTCTTTAATAAATATTTCTATAAGGTGATAGGTATTGGGCATGGACGGCATCTTTCATATAGGAGGGATGAATTTGGACGTATTGGCGCTTGAGAAGGCGACCATGTTAGTTGGCGAATCAGGTGAAGAGCAGCAGGAAAAGAAGCTTGTTGAGCAGGCTCGTGGCGGTGATCAGGAAGCTTTCGGTGAGCTTGTCCGCCGGCATCGGGCGAAGGCGCTCGGATTGGCGGGATCGCTCACAAAGGACTCTTTTCTGGCGGAGGATATCGTGCAGGAAGCGCTTATTCGTGCTTTCCTTCATTTGGGCACGCTTACAGACGCGAGTCGATTCATACCTTGGCTGCATCGTATCGTACGCAACCAAGCCTATATGAAGCTGAGACGGGGAGGGCCGCATGGCAAGGAGCGGCCGTTCGGAAGCTTTTTGAGCCAATCGGGCTTGCCTGATCGGGGGAGGGGCGGAGAAACGGTCGATTGGAGCGATATTGACAGCATTCTGTTTCACATGACAGATCATGCCAAGGAAGAATCGCAAAGCGGCCAAAATCCGGAGCAATATTTTCTCCGCCAAGAAATGCTGCAGAGCATCCATATGCTGATTCGTTGTTTGAACAGGCGGGAGAGGAGCATTTTTGAGGCGAGATTTTTCGGAGAGCTGCCTCCTTCAGAGATTGCTGACCTGTTCGACACGACAACCGCGAATGTCTATAACACGCTTTCTCGCACGCGCATCAAGCTGCAGAAGGAACGGGTGCGTATTTCAATCGGTTTGTATGTGCAGAGGAGAGCGGCTTTAGGACTGCCAAGGCGCCGAATTCTTACCCCGCCAAAGATGTGAGAGGAATAGATATGCTTCATTAAGAAGGAGATGCTGCGATTTATGGCTATAGAGAAAGACTGGTCGAAGACGTGGACCTCAGCGGCAGCGGCTATTCATGGCGCTGTGAGCAATACGGATAAGAAATATTTGACTTTGACCGATGTCATGGGCTTTACTGGGCACGCTTTCCGGATGAACATCGATCCGGCTACGGTCAATGCGGCGGGGCCGACCTCGTTTCCCGGCGGTTATATTTTGCGCCGGAATCTATGTAATTTAGGTTTTATCAGCTGCTTAGCTGATGCGATGAAACCGATTTCGCCTGAGAAAGTGGAGAAGACTATTGCACTCGTTCAGGATTCTATCGATCGCGGGATTCCAGCTATTTCATTCGACTTATTCATTCCTGAATTCGGTCTAATCTATGGCTATGATGACGAGCAGCAGGTGTTTCATGCGAAGGATATATCCAGGGACGGCACGTTGACGTACGCACAATTTGCCGATCCAAAGATTGATCTGAGATTTGTGTCGACGATCAGCGAAAGCTTGCCGCATTCCAAATACGAAATATGGCGCATGGCTCTCGAAATGATTGTCGCTCATTCGCGCGGCAAGGAATGGACACATGTGTTCGATAACAAATTCGCGCAAGGGCTTGCCGGCTACGACGCGTGGATTGGTGTCATGGAGCGGCGATGCGCGGATGAGGAAGGCAATGCTTACAACCTGGCTGTAGTCGGCGATGCGAGAGAATTCGCGGCGCGCTTTCTGCGCGAGCAGGCATTTGCTTGGGATGGAACCAACGTGGTGGAGCGGACGGTTCGCAAGCATGCAGGCGACGCTGCAATCCTTTACGAGGAGGTAGCCGAGGCATTCGTACAGCTTCGGAGCTTATTCCCATTCCCCGAGGGCGGCAATCCGAAGGATCCGAATAATGCAGACCGCGCCATCCAACTTCTTCGGCAAGCGCAAGCAGCGGAGACGAAGGGCGTCGAGGAGCTGGAGCATTTGCTTTATTTTATGAGGGAATATTATTCGGAGATTTGGGTCAATTAATCGTGACATGAGGAGAGGGATGAGAGAAATGGCTTTGACGGAGAAACGGATGTTTGATCACAAGGGTGGGTTCGAGCTTGCGGATTTGAGGGATAAGAAGCTGCATATGGTCTGCTTGAAGGGTGCTGAACTTCATGGCGTTGATGCAAGGAACACTTCACTGGAGCATGTGAATTTTGTTCATTCGAAGTGGAACCATATTTTTTTCTCGAACGTTCATGTCAATGAAGTGCAAATGGGCGGTACCCTGTTCGAAAATATTCGAAGGCCCGATGCCGAGGCAAGCCGATTAGAAGAGGAAGCTGGAAAAGACGGCTGGATTAACGTAGAGCCCGTTCGTTTCCGGACAAGTGATTTGAGCAAAGCGGTGTTCGAAGCTTGCAACTTAAACGGTGTGGAACTGATCGATTGCCAAGTAGATGGGATGATGATTAACGGCATTTCGGTTTCGGAACTGCTTCGTCACTATGGCGAGAAACGGGAATATCCGCAGGTTATCGAGCAATTTAGACAGCTGCGCGACGAGACGCTTGCTTTGGCGGAGACGATTCCGCCCGAATGGAACGACCAGATTCCGGAAGGCTTCAATAACAGCTTGCGTTGGAATCTCGGACATATTCTTGTTGGTTGGGACCATGCGATTTTTCCTAAGCTGGGTGACTTATGGCATGTTCCGGAACATTACCATTATTTATTCCCAAATGGCTCGAGTCCGAAGACTTGGCAATCGCCGGCTCCGGCAATCGAGGAAATTGTTATGAATTTGCGTCAACAGAAGGACGACATTTCAGAAGCAACGGCAATGAAACTGAACGGGCCTCTTGCGGAGCCGTTTCTGCGAATTGCAACGATTGAGGAAATGTATGGCTTCATGCTGCGCGAGGAGAGGCATCATTTGAATGTCATGAAACGAATTATAGCAGCCATTGAATCGAGTAGGCCAAGTGAAGTGGGAAGCCAGACGCCTATGTTGGTTACAGTCCCAGGCTTTACGGTCGCGGGAGTAGCCTTCGATGCAAACTTGAAGGAAATAGGGGAGCAGCAGCTTGGCTTGCTTGCGCTTAATAAAGTTAGGGAAAACAGAGAGGAAATTGCGGGACGGCTGTCCGATGAGGTGCACCTCGTTCAGATCTATCCGATGAATCCTGGCTTTAACCCGCATGTTGACGCTTTTACACAATTAATTGGCTATAAGGTGGCTGAAGAATCGAATGTGCCAGAGGAGCTGGTGCTAAGATCGTTTTCCGAGCAGCAATATATCAAAGTAACGCATTACGGTCTGGAATCGGAGCTTGGCCGCACCTATGATTTGTTATATGGAAGCTGGATGAATGAGAACGGGCGCCAACCGGCAGGCCATGACTTCGAGGTGTGGGGCGAGCGCTATAGGCCGGATCAAGAAGATAATGAAATCGAAGTCTATGTTGCGCTTGCGCCTTAGCACGGCGAATAGAGAAGATCGTTTTTCACCATGCAAGATCCAAGCGGCAACCTATTTGATGTTTGGGGAAATCACGACTGCGTAATTCGATTCTAAATAAAGGGGATGACTGTCAAGTGATAAAAAAAATCGAGTGTGCATATGTGCCGGTAACGAATGTGGTAAAGTCGGCGGAGTGGTATGAACAGGTATTAGGAATGAAGCTCCGTTCTCCCATTACCCTGGGGAAAGGCGCGATTATGATCATGGATGAAGGGGGCTGGCTGTTTTTGCTTCCAAGCCCGAATATGACGCCGCTTACCTTTGATACAACAGGCTGGACTGAAGATGGAGAGTCGTTCGAGATGTTTCCAATATGCTTCGAGACCAATGATATTCAATCCTTGTACGCCTCCCTGAGGGATTCAGGCACATGGCTGGAGACAGATATAAGGGATGAGGGCGGCTGCGGATTGCAATTAAACTTCAAGGATCCTGACGGCAATAAATATCAAGTTTATCAGCAGCCTTCCAAGTAAGTGTCTTACTAATATTTAGGAGGAAAATGACCATGATAGATTGGACTACTGGGGCAGTGGATTTGCGTAGGACTGATATTTCAGGATCGAAATTTCAAGAAGTAAATGCAGAGCGGCTTGATTTCGATGATGTGAATTTAGCCGGAACGAGAATCAACAATGCTAACTTGCAAGAGTTGTCGTTGAATGATGTAAACTTGACTAGTGCGAAAATAACGAACGGAAATTTGAGCGATATCATCATTGAGAACGTACAATTCACTGGTGCTCAGTTTCGTAATATAGGCTGGCCCATTGATTGCGAAGATGCTAATTATCATCCTGAACAAAAATATAGGCCGGTGGTATTCGAGAATTGCAAATTGAGAAACAGCATAATCTCCAAGAGTGATTTATCTAATATTGTCATCACGGATTGCGATATTACCGGGTTAACAATTAACGGTATCGCGATTGATGAGCTGTTAAATAATTTAAAGTAAATGTAGAGGGATGCCGATATTAATGGCCCGATACAGGAAGTGCGAGACTTAATAGGAGTATCGAGAGGATAGTTAGTTCATTATGTGAGCTAAATATCCTCTATTTTTATGGCTCAATCATAAAATCAGCGGTTGACAGAAAGCGAGGAAAGCCTACTCTTCATTTGTCGTATTTGACTGTATTTCATACAATCTAATCATCCGTTTCGTAGACAAAGAGCTTCTAACTATCTGTTTGAATGTATCATTTCCATTCAAACATATAGAAACGTGGTAATATCAGCTGTTTGAATGTACAATATCTACTCTAATCACCATCCATCTACCTTTTCATTCATATATCCCTATCTATCCCTTAACAATCGTTGAAATATAGTGAAGGTACGGCACCTGTATATTCCCTAAAAAAAAGGAGCTCTCGATATTTATCGATAAGCTCCTTTTGACATGCTTATAATCTATTATACCAGCTGCACCTTAATGAGATTAGTTGCACCGGACTGCCCTATCGGAACACCAGCAGAGAGGACAACGATATCGCCTGTCTCAATAATTCCAGTTTGTTTTGCATTGCGAGTTGCAGATTCAAACATTTCGTCCGTTGTTGTTACGACATCGCCTTTAACCGGAATAACTCCGGAGAGCAAACAGATCTTAGGCAAAACATGATCATGCTGCGTGATAGCGATAATAGGCGCTGTTGGACGGTACTTGGAAATCATTCGCGCAGTAAAGCCGCTTGCTGTATACGTGAGAATAGCTTTGGCGTTCAACTCAAGGGATGAGCTAACCACGCCTTGGCTAATAACCTCGGTGATATTCGTGCTATGCTGCGTTCTTCTCTTATCAAACTGCTGCTTGTAGTCGATCATTGCTTCTGCTTTCTTTGCAACGGCAGCCATCGTTTGAACGGACTGTACAGGATATTTTCCAGCAGCGGTCTCGCCTGAGAGCATAACCACGTCAGCGCCTTGAATAACGGCATTAGCTACATCGCTCACTTCTGCTCTAGTTGGACGCGGGTTGACTTGCATGGATTCAAGCATATGCGTAGCAACGATAACTGGTTTTCCAACCAGATTACATTTATTAATCATTTCCCGCTGCATCATCGGAACATCCTCAATCGGAACCTCAACACCCAAATCTCCGCGCGCGACCATGATACCATCCGAAGCTTCAATAATCGCATCGAGATTGGTCATGCCTTCTTCATTTTCGATTTTGGATATGATTTGTACATGAGTAGCATTATTATCCTCGAGAATTTGGCGAATTTGCAAAATATCATCCGCTTTTCTTACAAAAGAAGCAGCTATGATCTCGATGTTGTGTTTAAGGCCGAATGCAATATGTGCAATATCTCGTTCTGTTACACCAGGAAGTGTCGTTTTGATACCGGGAAGGTTGACCCCTTTTCTTGGCTTCAATGTGCCGCCGCTAATAATTTTGCAACGAATGTCATTGCCGTCTATGGATAGAACCGTAAGATCAACGAGTCCATCATCGATTAGGATGCGATCATTGGGTTTAACCACAAGCGGCAGCTCTGCGTAATTAACCGACAAACGTCTAGCATCGCCAAGCACATCCTCCGTTGTTAACAGGAGCTCTTCGTCTATAACAAGCTCGCAGGATGCTTCCTTCAGCTTACCGATCCGTACCTCAGGGCCTTTAATATCCATCAAAATAGGAACAAATGTATTCAGCTCTCGAGCTGCCTGTCGTATGTTTTCCAATCGCATTACGTGATCTTCTAATTCACCGTGAGCCATATTCAATCTACCAACAGTCATACCTGCTTGGATCATTTCTTTAATGGTAGAAACGGAATCGCAAGCGGGACCCATTGTACAAATAATTTTTGTTTTTAGCATGTTGTAGGCCTCCTCATTTGTTCCATTGTAGCGCGTATACTCAAATGAAACTATGAACTATAGTATAATGAGTGTACTATAGTACAATTTGAAGGAGCTGAAAGCATGCTTATCATTTCAGATGTGCACCAAGATAATGGGGCTGACTGGTATGAGGAGGGGATCGATCATAATCTAGCTTTTCACCTTACGTTAATGACCTATGGTAAATGTGTATATTGGATAAACCATGAGAAGGTTATTTTGGAAAAGGGTGATTTACTGCTTATTCCAGGCCATATTCCTTACTATGGGAAGAGCATACCTACTGTAGTACATACGAAGTTTGTCGTTAATTTTAAGAAGACCGACATAGATGCAAGATTGCCCATACTTCAGTTGCAGGAGCCGCTAAAGCAGAAGCTAGGCTGCTACGAGATCATTCATGAACGAATGAGAGGGATGCAGGGTCAATGGAAGGATCGGCCTCACTATTATGAAATGATGGCAGAGGCCATGCTGACGGAAGCTTTAATTTATTTGAATCAGGAGAGAGATAGAGGTGTGATCTCTTCGGAAAAGCATCGCCGCATCGAGAGTATGAAGCAATATATTCAATTGCATTATCGGGAGAAAGTGACGAAGGAGGAGCTTGGTGATGTGATCCATACGACACCGAACTATGCAGCTACTTTGTTCAAAGCAGTCACTAATCAAACAATAAGCGAATACGTTCATCTTCTTAGAATGAAAACGGCTGTTTATATGCTGACCGAATCGGAGCTTACCATTAGTGAGATTTCAGATTTTTTAGGCTACAGTGACGTGTCCTACTTTCACCGCATCTTCAAGCGAAATCTGGGAAGTCCCCCTTCTGATTTCCTATAGGACATTAATTAAATCGCAACTTATTTCGACTCTAGCACGTTAGTAGGTTATATTCATCAATTTAACAACAGAGGATGGTATACCCATGGGATTGAAACATTTATTAAGTAAAAAGGTAGCGTTATCTTCCATAATAGCAGCTGCGCTTCTTGCGACAATTGCTCCGAACGGTATTTCGTATGGACAATCAGCTAGCTCATCGTCCTGGGTACAATTTCAAATAGGAAGCAGTACTATTAGCGATTATCGCGGTGAACATAAGATTAATGCAGTACCATATCTTCAAAACGGAAGTGCAATGGTGCCTGTGAGAGCACTAGCTGAAGGCTTACAAGCGGATATCAAGTGGAACGACACAACTAGAGAAATTGATTTAGCGCGTAATGGCCTAACTGTTCATTTGACCGTTGACAGTAATGCGGTCATTGGAACTTTTATTAAAAACGTTAAGCTTCCTCAGAAGGTAAAGATTATTAAAGGCAATGCATACGTTCCGGCCAAAATGGTAGCGCAGCTGCTTGGAGCTAATACCTCTTGGAACGAAAAGGAGAAGAAGATTCTTATTGAGGAAAGCAAAGAGACAATATCTCTTAGCTACTTTTTTGATCAAAGCGAGGATGGTTGGACGGGAGCTTTCGCTGATTTACCGGTCAAATATAATCCTGACATATACGAGCTGCAATATGCTCGTGAACTCCTCCCTACAGCCGATAATAAAACCAACTTTGGTTTAAAGCTTAAAGGAATGAATCGCAGCGATGATTTGTTCATGTTCGTTTCGAAGAAGATGGATGGTTTAACGCCAAACACTACTTATCAAGCAGCGCTTTCCTTTAATCTCTACACGGATCAAGCAGGCGGGATGATGGGTGTAGGCGGTGCACCGGGCGAGGCTGTCAGCATTAAAGCAGGAATTGTGAGTAAGCAGCCTGAGGTCATTGAGCTGGATGATGGAGGTGAACCTTATTTCCGTTTAAACCTAGATAAAGGCAATCAGCGGAATGAAGGTCAGGATATGAAAATTGTGGGTACTATGGTTCAGCCAAACGATGAGCTGAAGGGCTATCAGCCAGTTGCTATGAGCTACTCTACAACCATAAAATCAAATGATAAAGGTGAGCTTTATTTTATTATTGGAAGTGATTCAGGCTATGAGGGTTTAACTACCTTATATCTAGATGATATTGACGTGAAGCTGATTCCTTAAATATAAAAGCTATTAAATAAGTGATTACTGATCGGAGTATACCGATTGGTGATCACTTTATTTATTTTTTGGAGCGCAGCTTGACGATTTAGAGATATTAGGGGTATTATAGATACAATAACTCTTTAATTAAGGTTAGCGCCATTAAATGATGAAAAGAAGAGTGCGGTTCACTACGTATAATAAGCGCTTTTTTGGCTTAATTATAGATATAATAAGTCTTTAATATCTATTAATTAATAAAAGGAGATGATCTTTATGATTTATGATTGTGTAATTATTGGCGGAGGTCCCGCCGGGTTGAATGCAGCGCTTATGCTTGGCAGGGCAAGACGAAGTATGGCTCTGATTGATAACAATCGGCCCAGAAATGCTGTTACGCATGCGTCACATGGCTTTATTACGAGAGATGGTGTAACGCCTACGGAGTTCAGGCGAATAGCATATGAGGAAGTACTGCGTTATCCATCTGTCGATCATTTGCAAACGGAGGTAGTTTCGGTAATCCAAACAAATTCCGGATTTGAGATACATGATTCGTCAGGCGTGTGCATTCAAGCGCGAAAAGTGATCTTGGCGACAGGTGTAAAAGAAGTATTTCCTGAAATCGAAGGCTTTTATCAGCTTTACGGGAAAAGCTTGTTTAATTGCCCCTATTGTGATGGTTGGGAGCTGCGGGATCAACCACTTGTCGTAGTATCCGAATCTCCGTCTGTTATGCATACAGCCAAACTGCTGCTCAATTGGAGCAGGGATGTGGTCGTCTGCACGAACGGCCAAGCATCCCTGACGGACGAGCAAAAAGAATGGCTTCAACGAAAGGGAATCGTTCTGATGGAGCAGCCTATTTCAGCCTTCATCGGTAAAAACGGCAAGCTCGAGCATGTTCGTTTTGCTGATGGAACTCAAGTCGCGAGGACAGGCGGCTTTGTGGCCCCCAAGTTTGGACAGAGCGCACCATTCGGTGAAGAATTGGGCTGTGAAAGGACGGAGGCCGGCGGAATCAAGACGGATGAGCAGGGTAGAACCTCAATACCTGGTTTGTATGCTGCGGGGGATACTTCAAGGTTCATGCCTTCCCAATTGATTCTTGCAGCGGCTAGCGGCAGTCTAATCGCAACGAGTGTGAATTTGGAATTGACGGATGAAGATTTCAAATGACGAATAGGAGAAGTAGGTCGCTTTATTTGCTATTAAAGTGCTGTCTGAAACATAAAGTTAGAAAGTTCATATCAAGGAGCAGGA